>DASXVB010000241.1:0-41286 GCA_036504475.1 Methanosarcina sp. | reverse complement strand
TTATCTGTTCTTAAATCATAGTCATATACTACTTGTCCTGTCCGCTCCGTGACAATCCTGTATCTTTCTTCGCTTTTTCGAAGTTCTTCTTCCGCTTTTTTACTTTTGGTTATATCTCTGGCAATGATTGAGATAGCAGTCAGCTTTCCAGTTGCATCAAAAACCGGAGAAAGAGTAAGTGAGACATTTATTATCGTACTATCTTTTCTTAACCGTAAAGTCTCGTAACTGTGGATTTTATCTCCCTGTTTAATCAGCTCAGCCAATTCTTCTGTTTCTTCAACTAATATGGATGGTTCCAGGATGGATATGGGCTTTCCCAGAACTTCTCTAGCTGAATAACCATAAACTTGCTCTGCACCTTTATTCCAGCTAGTAATGATTCCATCAAGGGATTTGGTTATAATAGCATCGTTTGAATATTCCACGATGCTTGCTAAATACAATCTGTTTTCTTCTGCCATTTTACGCTTGGAACTTTCTATCTGCTCCCATTTTCCGTCCCTTTTGACCAAGGCAAATCGATGATTTGCGATCACGTCAATGATTCCGACTGCGTTGCAGTTGTCGAGAGAATAGGTGCAGAGAGCCATTATCTGGTAGTTTTCGATTATTCTGTCTACTTCTTTTTCATAATTAGTGAAAACATCCCAGTCTTCATTTTTTAGCCCGGAAATGCACTCAGCTAACCTCAACCCGTCATAGCCATTTGCCAAAGCTTTATCGAGTTTTTCAACCAGGCCATTTAAAACTCTCTCTGAATCAAAATTACCCTCCTTAAAATACCAGTGCGTGTAGGGAATTAATTCTATTTGCCCATTCTCCAGATAAGTATCAAAATCAGGAATAGCCCTTCCCAAAGCTTCTTTTGCCTCTTTTACTTCCAGAGATTTTGATGTAATCCCTATGCAAAATTCGTTATTTTCCAGCCCGACCTTGAAATAGGGAATAAATATGTCTATCAAATCTTCTTTTGTCTGATAGAATTGGCAGAAGTGCATTCCCCAGGATGTATCCCCAATACTATCAATACCAGACCTTCTCAATTTTTCATTCATTCAACATCCTCTCCGACTTTGAGGCTGCAAAAGCAAAAATTTCGTTGTCACGTGGTATGTTGACCCTGCATCTCCACACTTTGTAATTTCGTTTCTATTTTGAGTGTTGGGATTCAGTTACTGAAAACCATAAGCATAAGAATCACTCTACTTTTTACCAAACCACTGGAGTGCTCATTTTTTCAGGTCTGGTCTGTGACTTACCCTACTAATTCTGTTTTGTATGCATAATTCTCACAACAAAACTCGACATTTCGTAAACTGAGCAAGATGAATTTAGTCTATGGTTAAAATTTGATTGTATTCATGAGTTTATTTTTACATAACAGTTAAATTATATAACCCTATAGTAATATATTTAGGACTTACACACTAGAGGTATAAAATCAAGCACATTCGGCGTTGTGACTAGAGGAGTGTTTTAGATAGTTGAAGGTTTAATGCTATCGATTTCTCAATTCAACCGCGTAAGTTCTAATATTATAATAATATTATTATACTATATGATATCACATACTATAAAAAATCAAAATTGTTTTCTTGAATCTCATATTTGATAATCAATTGAGTTTCAGATCGTGAAAACAATCCTGAAAAATTTTGATAATTAAGAATAAAAGTGGTTTTGGGGATCAATCAGTATTTTAATTAATTATAATCGCCTATAATATTTTTCTGGTTTAAGATAATGCCATATTCTTAAAAATAGTATAAGTAACTATCATTTGCCATCGGTTAATTATTTTTCTACGCGACTTTGAATACAGTGCGTAGTAATATGTATAGTGATTTTCCAACTTAAATTCCTAAGCAAACTTAAATGCTAAGCATTTAGCATAGAAAATAACATTTTTGATGTCTCGTATATTGAGTGAATACAAATGAAGTAACATATTCAGCATACTCAAAATCAGTCTATTGGTATTGATTCAGAGTTTTCAAAAATCATTAATTGTCAACTCATGCAAAACTGAAAAACATGATCAATAACCAAGATCAAGAAAATGAGTTTCCAAAACTTGCCCATTAAATCTTAACTTAACTTGATACACCCATAGCTTATTTAGTACCGGTCTCATTATTTTCAACGACAGAGATTCCAGATTTTCCAGTACCGGAGTGATTTTTATCCGTAATATTTCCTTCACCAGTAGCGAAGGTCAAATTCCGGTGCCAGAACAGGTCTTTTTTTAGTCATGACCTTCATTTTTCATGTTTTCGGATTTGATCTCCCGCTCAATGGTCGATATTGCATATATCACATTGGCTTCATTCACCAGTGAGGTGGCAGTCAGCCATATTTCTATGGTTTTGCCATCCTTGGTGAGTCGCTGAGTGCGGTAAGGCTCGAGAACCTCATCGTGGCTAAGTTTATTCAGCACTTTTAACTCTTCTGTTTTCCGGCTCTCTGGAACCAAGCTGCCAATGTTCATTTTCAGTGCCTCATCTTCACTCCAGCCATACATTCTTTCTGCCATCGGATTCCAGGCAAGGATGTCACCCTTCAGATCCTGCAATATTATAGAATCGCTCGCGTCGTGCACTACCACGGCCAGGCGGCGAATGGCCTCGGATTTCTTCAGAGTTTCCCTCGCCCGTTTCATCTCGGTAATATCGGTGAAGGTTATCACGGCCCCCTTGATAACGTTTTCAAGGGTACGATAAGGCCGGATGCGCAGCAGGTACCATGCACCTTTCTGGGTCTGGACTTCAATATCTTTGGGCGTTAGAGTGTCCAGCACCTCTTTGATGTCCTCTACCAGGCGGTCATAACCCAGAAGGTTCGAGACGATGTCCCCAACCGGACGCCCAACATCGGTCGGGATCAGATTGATTATCTTTGTAACTGCAGGAGTAAAGCGCATGATGTGCAGTTGATAGTCTACAAAGATAGTGCCTATATCCGTACCGGACAGCAGGTTGTTCATATCGTTAATGGCCTGAGACAGATCGACGACCTTGTTCTGCAGTTCGGTATTGACCGTAGCCAATTCTTCATTGACTGACTGCAGTTCCTCCTTGGAGGTCTCCAGCTCCTCGTTGGTGGATTGCAACTCCTCGTTGATTGACTGCATCTCTTCGTTTGAAGATTTAAGTTCTTCATTGGAGGTCTCCAGTTCTTCATTGGAAGCTTTGAGACTTTCTTCCTTAATCTGCAGTTCCTGCTTCAGCTCTAAGATACGCGCGTCAACGTCCTTTGACTTCTCACAGGCGCCTTCTCCGGCACCTATGTCACTGTCCTTCCCGATTTGGCTCTGCTCCGATATCTTCGGTTCCTCAAAGGTGATAAGAAATAGGTTTGGCCCGTTAGTGCCTACTGCCACAGGTCGTAACGCCAAATTGACTCTAGTGAAGTCACCGTTGGTTTTGACTCGCAAACCGGAGCGGAATACTGGCTCTTTACGTACCACTGCTACGTGCAAAGCCGTGGTTAATTCCTGATGCAATCCCTCACGGGCCATCTTCAGGATATTCAGACCAGCTTCACCAGAAGCTGGTTCCAGATACATGCCGGTACGACCATGAAGATAGAGAATATCGCCATGTGGGTTGACGAGCGCGCCGGCCGGGGCGTAATATTGCAGTATAGCCCGTTCGATCAGCTCGCGCAGGTTAAATTTGCTTTCGGCAGGAGCCTTGTCGGACGGTTTATTGGTTTCCCTGCTTTCCAGTCGTGGTGGAATAAATGTTCCCATGAGAAGGTGTCCACTGTTAACATCCTTTTTCCGATACAGCTTCGACTTGCGGTCCAGCGTTTCAAAAAGGTTCTCGAACTCGCCTACTGTCTCTGAGGGGCCAAGGAAGAGAAATCCGCCCGGGTTCAAAGCGTAGTGAAAGAGGGGGATGAGCTTCTTTTGTAATCTCCCGTCCATATAGATCAGCATGTTGCGACAACTGAGCAGGTCAAGTTTGGAGAACGGTGGGTCTTTGATAATGTCCTGTTCAGAAAAAACTATCATATCACGGATACTTTTCTGGACGCGGTAGTTGCCTCCGGAATCTGTGATAAAGAAGCGCTCCAGCCTTTCTGGTGAGACATCGATAGAGATGGTGGAGGGATAGACGCCGCTGCGGGCCTGACCTATGGCCTGTTTATCAATATCGGTTGCGAAGATCTGCACCTTAAAAGTTTTCTTCAATATTTCCATTTGCTCCTGGAGCAGGATCCCGATGGAGTAAGCCTCCTCACCTGTGGAGCATCCAGGCACCCAGATCCGTATCACTGAGTCGGGATACTTGCCGGTAAAGAGGTACTGGAAGACCTTTTCCTGAAGTGCCTCGAAAGCTGTGGGATTGCGGAAGAAACTGGTGACGCCGATTAAGAAGTCGTGAAAGAGCGCCTCCACATCGACAGGATTTTGTTCTAAATATTGTAAGTACTTGTCTACACTCTTGATATTCTTGATGGCCATACGCCTCTCGATGCGGCGGGTGATGGTGTTCTTCTTGTAATCGGAAAAGTCATGACCGAGCTGGATGCGTACAAGGTTAAAAATTTTTTTCATCACGTCTTCGGCCTTGGGGACAAAATAAGGCATTTTTCCAAAGACTTGGGTGACATAGGTAATGAGATGGGCTGGCATCCCGTCCGGTGGCAGGATGTAGTCTGCCAGATCTGCAGCTATGGCGCTACGCGGCATGCCGTCGTACTCGCTGGATTCGGGACTCTGTACCATCACCATGCCGCCCTCTGCCTTGATCGCACGAGCCCCCAGTGTGCCGTCTTCGCCGGTACCCGATAGTATAATGCCGATGGACTTCTCTTGCTTACTCTGAGCCAAAGATAAAAAAAGCCGATTAATCGGTAGGCGGTGGCCATGTGGCTCGGATGGTTCTGTCAACTGTAGCGTGCCATATTCAAAAATCATGTCGCGATTAGGCGGGATGACATAAACGCAGTTAGGCTGGACAAACATTACGTCTTTTACCTCGTAAACTGGCATCCGTGTATAGCGCCCGATCAGGTCGGTTAGCATGCTCTTGCGGTTTGGATCCAGATGCTGTACCAGAACAAAGGCCATGCCAGGATGACTGTCGTCGGGAATGGCTGAAAAGAAAGCTTCGAACGCAGCCAGCCCACCAGCCGATGCGCCAATCCCCACAACGGGAAAATCCTCTTTTAGGGATTTATTTGAGTCTGCATCCAGAGCAGGAGATTTACTTATGGGTTTTTCTTCTGTAGTATGCAGCTGCTCCTCTTTTGACTTTTCAATTTTCTCTTTGTCTGTATCTTTTTTTTCGACCATATTATCGTATCCTTTCATGCCTGAACTTTTATCTCTGTAATGCCCTTCCCTCCGTATGCGCGTGCTCGAATGGTGGGGTCACACCACTACTAGGTTTACATACGTTATCTTGGACAGACTTGAGCTCATAACAATAGACGAAATCCAGATAGTTTTCCTCCACAAGGATGTATTTTTTTAAGCTCTTAACTTTGGTAAAAAGATACTTTCCAGAAGAATATTCATGCTCTCTTACCATTGGCCAGAAGGTCGGAGAATTTTTCGAATTATTTCTAGTCATCTGTTAATCCAATCTCGCCCTATAACTGTAACCCAATTTAAATCTCCTTCTCACATCAGGTACACGCGTTATAATAATGTTTTAAATCTTTATTAGTTCTAGGATTCGGAAAATAAGACTTAAGTAGTTTCCATTCTCTGTCAGATAAATCACTAGGATAAGGAAGTATTCGATTTCGTTTTGATTAACTAACAATTAGGTACAAGGATTATTTAATTTTAAGACAGCCTCTTAGAAACATTCTCGATTGAAGATATATCGCATTGTATTTATTGCATTATATTATCCTTTATTTCTGCTATCAAGAATAATTTTATTAGTCCAAAATTGTTTAACTATGGACCTATATCATTACTGAATTATAGTACTTATATAATCATAGACAATATAATTCTATGACGACGTTAAGCCCGCCTCTATCAGTTTTGTTTGAAGCTAGAAGAGAGACTAAAGAGAAAAGGCTAGAAAAAAATAAGACATAAATATAGTTATACAGAAGGCTAAAATAATGCGGCAACAGGACGTAATAATTAAACAATTGGCACAAAAAATAGCAGATTTTATCGAACCTGTTATCCCTTATCTGGTTATTGGGTCTAAAAAAGCGGCTGAAGAAGCCTGCAAACAAGTGGGATCTGGAGTTTGGGAGACTAAAAAAAAGTTATGGGAAAAGTTATGTTCAACAGATTGTGTTGAATTAAAAGAAGCCGCGGGAGATATGATTATTGCGCCCTCGGATACAGATGTAAAGCAAGTTTTGATTCAGGAGATTTTAAAATTGCTTGAAAGAAACCCTGGTTTAGTTAAAGAAATTTCGTCTTTTATGGATTATAAAACAGTACAGAAGCTAATGACCGAAGATGGTTCGGCTGGATTTATAAGACAAACCCCAAAACAAGGTTCAAAACAAACTTTGATTGATAGAATCCAAGTACTTGAAGAGTTTAACAGGTTGCTTGAAGCATTCATAGCAAGAAAGGGTATTTCTCAGGGCCCGGAGCTATCAGAAACGCAGGATACTGGAAAAATTACTCCTAGTCTGATAAATGGTGAAAAAACTGCTAGTGCCTCACGAATGGAGCAAATTGCAGAAATTAGACAAATCAAAAAAACTGATTTTACAAAAATTGATGCTGAAAAAAGCGATATTGAGATTCAAAACGAGTTTCAAAAGGCAAAAACCCTTTTATCGATTATTTCTCGTCTGGATAAACCAGAAAAAGGAGAGATCATGGAAAAAGCCCTTGATTTTGCCTCTCAGATCCAATATGGAGATTTAAGGTCACAGGCTCTCTATCTAGTTGTCCTGTACCTGGATGGGCCAGAAAAAGCTGAATCTATTGAGAAAGCCCTAGAATCTGCTTCTTATATCCAGGATGAGAATGAAAGAGCTCTTGTCCTTTCCTCGCTCCTACCTCATATGAGAGGACCAGGCAAAGAAGAGCTTATTGAAAATATCTTTTGCTTCTCCCACCATCTTAAATATGGAGACACAAAATTCCAGATACTTTCCTCTCTTGCTCCTCATCTTTACGGGTTAAAAAATGAAACCGCTATTGAAAAGGCTCTTGAACTGATAGAAGTGATTTTCTCCGACTATCAAAAAGTACAGGCTCTTTCATTTCTTATTCCTTACCTAAGTGAGCAAAGAAAAGAAGAAATCATAGAAAAAGCCCTTGGGTTAGCTTTCGGTCTTAAAGATAAAGATATGAGGCCCGAAGCCCTCTCATATATTTTCCCTTATCTGGACGAGTCTATAAGAGAAGAACTTCTTAAAAAAGCCCTTAATATGGTATCCGGAATTAAATCTGAGTCTCAAAAAGCTGAAACTCTATCCTCACTTGCTCCGTATCTTGATGAGCCATAAAGAAAAACTTATGGGCAAAACTTTGGTTCGGAAATGGTTGTAAAACTGATGATGCGCAGGTACGAGAGTACCTGCGTAGGAGAAGAATCAAAGCTTCGATTTCAGAAAACAAAAAAATAGAAAAAAACGAGCTCAATTGGAGATAAAAATTCATTTGGGAGATGTTTTTAAAGAAAAAGGTGTCAAATCAGATAAGATTTTAAGAAATAATTTAAGATCTCCTCTGAAAAGGGGAAAAACGATATTTAAAAAAGAACTTTAAAAGGATGTGTCAACGTAATCGACCGGCCTTTTAAAAACAGCTGCTACCATACCGTCTTCGTCGACCTCGTCCGCAAACTTGATGAGTTCCCAGCCCTCAATTCCTAGGTTGTTAAGATCTTCTTTTGTCTTTGATCGCTCACTGACCCTGATCTCTTTAACATCATATTCCCAGATGGTCACTCTAATTCATCTCCAGTAAAATTGGGTAAGATTCACTTATATGTTAAGTGGTAGCATCTTCTATATTTATCTTTTTAAAAAATATATTTGCTATCAAATCAAGTATACTTGATTTGAACTTTGAATTAAGAATTTACCTGAAAATTAACCTAGGCCAATCTTAGAATTGAGCTAATACTCATACTTTTTATTAAAAAAAATTAACAGAAAAAATTGTTGAGAATTAGTTTCTCTAAACCAGGTCAAGTTTCAACCAATCTTTAAATAAACCAAATTCCAACATGTTTTTAAATTAGGAGCTGATCCCAAAACTCAAAATTTCGTCTCTGAATTCTGTATTCCTAATAATCAATATAGTTTCAGATCACGAAAAATAAATTTAAAAATTTAATAATTTAAGAGTAAAATTGGTTTTGGGATAGGCTCTAGTTCAAAACATAAAACCTGTATTAAACTAGCTCAAATCTCAATAAGTTGATACTCACGGATTCCAAGGCCGATTTCTTCTCCGTACTTGAGCTGATGGGTTCCATCAATCATTGGCCATGCCCCTCTGAACTTATCAGCTCCAGCTTCGTGATTACATTGCAGGGAGGAGTTAACAAGCCCCTTCTGTCTATTTACTAGATCGTAACTTGCCTTGTCAAGGGCAACAGGATCTCTTGAAGCGAGAATTCCTATATCTGGCACGATAGGAGCATCGCTCCAGGGCACACAATCGCAATCAGGTGAGATATTAAGCAGGAAATTCATATAACCTACTTTTCCTTCTTTTTCTTTTACTGCCCCATAAGCATACTCTGTAAGACATTCCAGAAAATTCGGAATATCATGTTCCCAATCTATAGTTATAGCTCCTGCAGGACAAACTTCCATACACTGTCCACAGCTTATACAGACATTGGGTTCAATCATTGAGACTTCTCCTAGAAGAGAAGAAGCTCCTACAGGACAGATTTTAACACATTTCTGGCAGCCAATACATTTATCCTGAATAACATGCGGACTTGTACTGAAATGCTGGTCTTTCTTGCCGGCTGCAGGAGCACAGCCCATAGCGAGGTTTTTTATAGCTCCTCCAAAACCTGCTACTATGTGCCCTTTGAAATGAGACATCACAATCATAGAATCGGCAGCAGCAATATCAGACCCGATTTTTACAGACTTAAAATGCTTCTGCCCAATATCTACATCCGCAGCGTTCTGGCTCTTCAAACCGTCCGATATGATTAGTGGTGCTCTGACAACGGAGTAATCAAAACCATGTTCTATCGCAGTCGTCAGATGGTCAACTGCGTTATGCCTGCTGCCTGAGTAAAGAGTGTTAGTGTCCGTGACAAACGGTTTTGCTCCGGCTTCCCGGATCTTTTCCACAACCTGCCGCACAAAGACCGGATTTATATATCCGTCATTCCCGTACTCTCCAAAATGGATCTTAATCGCAGTCAGATCACCTTCTCCAAGGAGTTCAGCAAAACCGGCTTTGTCAAAAAGCTTCTGGATCTTGCTTATCGTGTTCTCATCTGGATTTCTTGCTCTGAGATCTGCAAAATAAACTTCACTTGCCATGTAAGTGCCTCCTAAGTCTGGATAGTGTTTTATCCGCGAAAACTATTGAGTTAAAAAAGTGTTATTCATTTTTAGGCATTGCGCTGTTCGCATCCAAGTACTTCTTCAGCTTATCCTCAAGTTTGTCAATATGAATACCATCAACAAATGCATGATGAACCTGGACTGCAAACGGCATCATAAATTTGCCTTCTCTTTCATGATATTTTCCCCAATCAAATATGGGTTGCGCTTTTTCCCTGTTTCCGAAATCCGTGCGCGAGATATGCGTAAATGGTATCCACGGCAGGGCAGAGAATTGATATTATCCGTGGGATGAGTGAAAAACTGGCATCAAATGTAATAAATTCTAAAAAGTCGCAGACCCTTTCCTTGACAGCTACTGATGCCGATTTTAATCATTAAAAAATATTGAAATTTAAAAAATATAATTGTCTGTTATAAAAACAGATTAGTCAAAGCATTAACATACTCCAAAAAATTAAAAAATATATTCTCAAGTCTATGAGGTCTCTGAACCATTTCAGCTACATTCGAGCCTATAATTTTTTATATCCCTCTTAAGACCTGATAGTACCGCTAATGCTATATTTCATTATTCAATAGTTACAAAAGCCACGGATCATTTTCAGGTTCAATGCATGGATCACCATTAGTATCAATCTCCCTGCACGAATCTTTTTTCATTGTAGGTTGATTTAATTCAGGATGTTTATTGTTTGCTTCATAATTGGCTTTTCTTGAAGTACGCGCTGGCAAATTTAAATCAACGGTTGATATATCTATTTCCAATGCTTTTGCAACACCTTCACCATATCTGGGATCTGCCTGATAGCAATTGTAAATATGCCTGTGCTTGATTTGGAGAGTAGAATCTCCCATATTTCTGGCAGTATTTTCAAACAAAACCTGTTGCTGATCAGGAGTCATAGCTCTGAATAACTCTCCTGGCTGGGTGTAATAATCACTGTCATCTTCTCTGAAATCATACCTCCAGATATCTGTTGAACCTGTCTTTTCAACTAGAAGTGCGTATTGAGGTTGATCTTTCCAATTTCCATAGCTATTGGGTTCATAATGCAGTTGACTTCCTCTATTACCATCAACTCTCATCTGTCCATCTCTGTGGAAGCTATGATAGTTTTTAACACCCTGAGGAGAATTCACAGGTATCTGATGGTGATTTACACCTAATCTATACCTCTGTGCATCTCCATAAGAGAACAAACGTCCCTGTAACATACGGTCCGGGGAAAAATTAATTCCCGGGACTACGTTAGCTGGTGAAAAAGCAGCCTGTTCCACGTCTGCAAAATAGTTTTCAGGATTCTTGTTTAATTCAAATTCACCCACTGGTATCAGTGGAAAATCCCTTTTATGCCACATTTTAGTTAGGTCAAAGGGATTATTCTTCATAGAATTGGCCTGTTCCTCTGTCATAACCTGTATATACATTTTCCATTTTGGGAACTTGCCTTTTTCAATGGCTTCATAAAGGTCTCTTTGATGACTTTCACGGTCCATTCCGACAACTTTTGCAGCTTCCTGGTCGGTGAGGGTTCTTATACCCTGTTGTGACCTGAAATGGAACTTTACCCATACACGTTCATTATTTTTGTTTATTAAACTGTAGGCATGGCTACTAAATCCATGCATGTGCCTGTAAGAAGAAGGTATCCCACGATCACCCATAATAATAGTTACCTGTAGCAGAGCTTCTGGTAAAGATGTCCAGAAATCCCAATTGGTATTTGGGCTACGCATATTGGTACGTGGATCACGTTTAACAGCGTGGTTTAGATCAGGAAACTTTAAAGGGTCTCTAAAAAAGAACACAGGCGTATTATTCCCTACCATGTCCCAGTTTCCTTCTTCAGTGTAAAACTTCAAAGCAAAACCGCGAATATCACGCTCTGCATCAGCCGCTCCACGCTCACCAGCTACAGTAGAAAAGCGTGCAAACATTTTGGTTTGTTTTCCTATTTCAGAAAATATGGCTGCTTTAGTGTAATTGGTTATATCATGAGTTACAGTAAATATCCCAAATGCTCCTGAGCCTTTTGCATGCATTCTGCGCTCTGGAATTACTTCTCTGTCAAAATGTGCTAATTTTTCCAAAAACCAGATCTCCTGAAGCATAAGGGGTCCGCGTCTACCGCTTGTCATGCTATCCTGATTGCTTTCCACAGGAGCTCCTGCTACTGTAGTTAATTCAGTAGTATCCCCCACCGCTTGATTTCTGCTCGGAAGCGGCTCACCTAATTGATTTTTATCCATTGGATTCTTACAGTTGTCGCTTTTCATAAAATACCCTCAACTATGTGCTATCATGTAACTTTTTTATGTTCACATTAAGACCTTATCAGTCCACAAGGAAAAAATCATTTCCAGCATAATTCAAGCATGTAAATTATTTCTTCCCCACAGATCTGACAAAATCTCAAAATATTTTCCCCTGTAACAACAAATGTTTTTAGTATTTTACTTTTCTAAGAATATAATTTAAACCTTATATTAGCTCTGGTTAACATTTATTGCTATATCTTTTTCCAGCACTAATGTCATTATTTTTCAGGGCATTTTTTCATCTTGTAATTTTAATGTTTTATGCACAAGAGTTACTGTGAAACCCAATATTCTGAGGACATAACTTTAAAGAAAAGTAAAAATTAGTGAACTACTGATTAATCCATACTTCATTCAGGTATTTCTTCAGCTTATCCGCAAGTTTGCCAATATGAATACCATCAACAAATGCATTATGAACCTGGACTGTAAACGGCATCATAAATTTGCCTTCTCTTTTATGATATTTTCCCCAGTCAAATATGGGTTGCGCTTTTTCCCTGTTTCCGAAATCAGTGTGCGAAATATGCGTAAACGTTATCCACGGCAGAGAATTGATATACATCATTTTCCCCAGGTCCTGTAAAATGTTCTTTTTGATTTTCTGCCGTTACGGTTGCCAGTTGTACAAACTTCTCAATTGTATCCTGCATGGGAACATTTACTACCTTAAATAATTCTGTTTCTTTATCCAGATATGTAAATGAGGTATCAATGGACTCATATAACACAACTTCACCATCAAGAAAACGATACCGAAACTCCTCTATTTCATTTGCGCATTTCGTAACAGCAAATATAAAGCTATCTTAAACGGCCAATTGTTTTCTTTAACGTGTTTTTAAAATTCGTCACATCAAGTTCAAAACTTACACAATATTGAGGCTGTACTGCATTCCTGTATATTTGACAATAATCTTTTCTTTTCCCTGTTTCGAGATCTATTGTTTGGTATCTGTTTCCCACATTTACACCCTTGTTCAATACAATTTTACATTACAATATAATACCGTTGATAAAGTATCCCTGAACCCAGCTTATGGAATGAAAAAGACCGAGAACATGGCAAGTCTGATGAACATCCTGAGAATGATACTGAGAATTATAAAAATAATTAAAAAAGGTTGCAGCGGGAAATATAAAATTTTGAATTGAATTCTCAATCTGGCTTTAAACTTCCAACCCTTCTTCTTTAAGGAAATGGTCAATCAGCTTTCTCGCAATGCTTATTTTCCCAGGCAAATCAGGCAGCTTTTCAACCGAAAACCATTGAGCATCCTCGATTTCAAATCCATCTGGCTGGATATCTCCTGAATTGTACTCCGCAGTAAACCCTATCATAAGAGAATTCGGAAACGGCCAGGCCTGTGTCCCGAAATAGTTGATATTTTTGACCTTAATTCCCACTTCTTCCCGTATTTCCCTGACGACCGCAGCTTCGGCTGACTCTCCAGGCTCAACGAAACCGGCTATCAAACCGTACCTTCCTGGTGGAAAATTTGGCGACCTTGCAAGTAAAACCTCATGCCCTTTTCGGATAAGTACGATTACGGCAGGCGAAATTCTCGGAAAGAAAAGTTCCCCGCAGTCAGGACACTCCTTTCCCCTTTCACCGGATTTTTGTAGGGTCTTTGTCCCGCAGCGGCTACAAAATTGGTTTGTTCTGTCCCATTCCATAATCTGGACTGCTTTATTCACGAGTGCAAAGCACTTCTCACTCATTTCCGAATACGCTTGCCTGAGGTCCGCAAATTCCATTCCCTCTGGTGCCTGGACGTCTTCAGGAAGTTCCACGGAATAACAGTGAGTTCCCTCAAGCGTTCCGAGATACTGTTCCCGAATTCCCGAAAGCCCGAGCTCCCCAAAATCTATCATTTTCGGAATTGCTCCAGGGTTTTTATTAAGCTTGAGGAGAATCTCACGGTCCCGGAAAATGAACCAGAGCGCTTTTTCCGTCCTGTCAGCTGGCGGCTCAATACCTATGATAAATTCTGGGAAGAATTCCGGGCAAATGGGATTTTCCCTGTTTACTGGGGTCATAATGTTTATAATTATTGTTTTTGTTCTATATATGATTACAGGAGCATTTTATTTTAGGAGCAATTTGTTTTAAATCATTTAGCTATCTTCTGCGTTTTTCGGCTGCAAGTATTTCATCACTCCAGCTTATACCGAGAACTAGTACTGCGATTCCAAAGTATGTTCATAAAACTTGACTTTTGAATAGATCCATAGATCGTGGATTTTTCTAGGAAATAAGGAGTTGACTTTGGAATCGATGCACTAGAAGAACAAAATAGTGCACAAATCCAGACAAAGCAGCGCAGATCAACGAGAGAGCGTTTGTTATCAAGCGAACGTCTGCAAGTCAAAGTAAATCAAAAAAGCATTTAGTTCCCGGAAATCTAAAAAAAAGGAACATGATATGCTTAAAAGCAAACTATGTTCCTTGGTTTCACTATATTTTATTTTTCTTTGATTTTACCTGTATGTTCTCCATTCCAGATACTTCACAAACTCCATGGCTATTAGGGTGGTCGAAGCCAGCGGAATTATCATTGCCCAGTCGGAGAGCGAGAGGGGTACAGTCTTAAAAGCTATCTGCATAATAGGCACGTAAATTGCAGCAAGCTGCAGGATTACAGTGCTCAATACAGCATAGATAAGGGATTTGTTGGTAAAGATTCCCAAAGAGAAGACCGAATACCTCTCAGAACGCCAGTTAAAGGCGTTGAACATCAGGGAAATAACCACCAGAGTAAAGATCACAGTCTGGATCTTTGGGAGGGACACTCCATTATTGAGAGCCTCGTAAAGGACCCAGAGAGACTGGATTGCAATCAAAGTCCCTAACCCAAGGCTTGCTATAAGCATTCTCTTGGAAACCAGCCCTTCTTTTGCTTTAGTTGGCTTCTGCTTCATGAGCCCCCTATCAGGAGCTTCAAGGGAAAGTGCCATTGGAGGCAGGCCGTCAGTTATAAGATTAATCCAGAGAATCTGGACCGCAATAACAGGTAGAGTCTGCCAGGCAAGCACTCCAACAAGGACGATGAGAACCAGGCCGATGTGACAAGTAAGGCCGTAGGCAATAAAGTTTTTAATATTTTTCAAGATATTCCGGCCTTCTTCTACTGCTGACACTATGGACGCAAAATTGTCGTCGGTAAGGATCATGCTTGAAGCTTCCTTACTGACATCCGTGCCCGTAATACCCATCGCAATGCCCATATCAGCGGCTTTCAGGGCAGGAGCGTCATTTACTCCGTCTCCGGTCATTGCAACTATGTATCCCTTCTTCTTGAGAGCCTCAACCACCTTGAGCTTATGCTCGGGATAAACCCTTGCGTAGACCGAAACCTTTTCCACGATCTTTTCAAATTCCCTGTCGTCAAGGGCATCCAGTTCAGTGCCTGTAAGGACAAGGTCTCCTTCCCGGAAAATTCCAAGTTCCCTTGCAATTGCAAAAGCCGTGGTCTTGTGGTCACCTGTAATCATTATGGTTCGAATTCCTGCACTGGTACAGGTGGCAATTCCAACCTTTACTTCTTCTCTAGGAGGATCGCGCATACCCATAAGTCCTGCAAAAACCATTTCTTTTTCAGCTTCTTCAGGAAGGATGTCTTCTGAAACCTTGCGATAGGCAAATCCCATAACCCTAAGTGTTTGGTTTGCCAGGTCGTTTACGACGTTCAGGATTTCCTGCTTTCTTTCAGGAGTTAGCTCTTCCTCATGCCCTTCAAGGAAAATTTTCGTACAGGAAGCGAGGATAACCTCAGGAGCTCCTTTGGAATGTGCATACAGCCCATCTTCGGAACTATTCAGGGTAGTCATCATCTTCCTCTCGGAAGAAAAAGGAACTTCCCCTTTGCGCTCGTGTTTCTCCTCAAGGGCATTTTTCCAGATGCCGTCTTTAGCTGCTGCGACTACAAGAGCACCTTCAGTAGGGTCACCTGTGATATCCCATGCACCTTCTTCCTCAACCAGTCCTGCATCGTTACAAAGGATTCCTGTAACCAGCAGCCTGTGGAGGTGTATATCTTCAGAAACAGGATTGTCTCCCCTGAAAAAATCCCCTGTAGGTTTGTATCCCTCGCCTGTAACTTTTAAAATAGTTCCGTTTACATATGCCTTTTCAACAGTCATCTTGTTCTGAGTGAGCGTCCCGGTTTTGTCAGTACAGATGATGTTGGTAGAGCCAAGCGTTTCTACCGATGGCAGTTTTCTTACAAGCGCATGCCTCTTTACCATTCTTCGGACGCCAAGAGCGAGCCCGACTGTCACGACTGCAGGGAGAGCTTCTGGAATCGCTGCAACAGCAAGGGCAACTCCCCAGAGGAACATCTCAAAAGGATCAAAACCTTCAATGATTCCGAGTATAGCCACAAAAGCCACAACTATAAGGGTTGCAGTTCCAAGCCAGCGTCCGAACTGGTCAAGTTTCTCCTGAAGAGGGGTTCTTTCTCTTTCAATATTCTCAAGAAGCCCGGCCAGTTTTCCGAAAGCCGTATTCATACCAGTTGCCGTAATAATGGCCTTTCCCCTGCCGTAGGTGACCGATGTTCCGGTATAAACCATATTTTTCCTATCAGGCTGCGGGGTTTCAGGAGGGAAAATAGCGGTGTTCTTTTCGACAGGAACAGATTCTCCGGTAAGAGAAGACTCGTCTATCTTTAGAGAGAGAGCTTCAAGCAGTCTTGCGTCCGCAGGAATTCGGTCTCCTGCCTGCAAAAGCAAAATATCTCCCGGGACAAGTAGGGAAGAGAGGATTTTTGCTTCTTTTCCGTCCCTTACAATCAAAGCTTCGGGGCTTGTTAGTGATTTCAAAAGCTTTATTGATTCTTCGGCCCTGTATTCCTGAACAAAACCGAGCACGCCGGCAAGGAGCACAGTAAATAGGATCACAAAAGCATCGATAAGCTCTCCGAGGAAAGCAGAAACCAATGCTGCCGCAATCAAAATTACAATAAGGAAACTCTTGAACTGGGAAAGAAAAAGCTTTACAACCGAAGTTTTTTCTTCTTCTTTAAGTTCGTTTTTTCCGTATTTTTCAAGCCGTTTTTCCGCTTCTCCCGAACTCAGCCCGGCTTCTTCGGAAGTGTTCAGAGTCTTTAGAACCGCATCTGCGGCTTCATCATAATACATCCAGTTTATATCTCCAGTTAATCAGACAAGCGCTTTGGGTTTAAAAGCGTCCATAACTTGCCAGTTCTAAATATAATGTCCGAGGTGATAATTAATATTAATAGAATATAGAACTTGTGATGTAAAAAAATTGATAATGATGTCTGCTTTCCTTAAACTGAGCCTGAATCAATTGAACTTTCTGGAGCTGGACAAAAAACCACGCAAAAATTTCAATTAGAACAAGTCTTATCTGAATTTTCCACGACGTATCGAGGTTTCGGTAACTTCATAGTTTGGCTAATAGACGGCGAAGCAGACCAAAATATAGATTTGATAACGAATCAAATAGGTCTATCTAATAGCTCAAAAGCAGTTGGAATCACACCTGCTGGTGATTATATCTTAAATGTTCAGTCAAATGGGTCTTGGACAGCAACAATAACCCGACCCTGCTGTTTTTGCTTCCATTGCTTCTCATGTGGCCGTATCCGTAGTACATTCCGTGACAAACGCATTGACTCAAAAAAAGCTGAAATGTAGAGGTTATAAGAAATCACCATATCAAGTCATGAAGGTAAGTGGGAATCTGGCTGTGTGTACGCTCAAAACAGGCACTTGAATGGAGGAGCCAAACAGAGGCAGGTCAGAAGTCATGGAAGGAGGCAAACGAGAATATAAAGGAATAGCCCGGTAGAAAAAACTCATGAGCTTTCTCAAAATACGGTAGTTTTCCTGTAAAATGAGTGGATCATTTGGCCTGTCTTATAAGATACACGCAGATTGTATTCATAAATACTATTAGCAAAAAAGAGCGAGAACCCCAAAAACAAAACAAATCGGATTCCAATATTTCAAAAATTTGAATTTATGCTTTCCTTTAAAACGCATATATCAACATTTAACACCAAAGTTTCAAAAAATTTTGGGGGCTCTTCATGCAGCTCTTTATGTGTAAATCATGATTGAATCAAGTCTTGCAGTACCTATCTTTGTCCAGTAATTGCAAGTGGTGCAGTACTGGATCTCTTTGTCTGAGCTTATTTCCAGTTTAGCATGACATTTCGGACATGTTTTTAGGTTTTTCATAAACAACTCCCTTAACACTAAAATAAATTCTATGGGGCTCATATAGTGGGTTATGCAATTAGTAAAGAAGAAACTTTATTCTCTGTCGGCTTATACTGAAACTCTAAAAGACACTTGAGGGTGCAGTAAATAGCTTTTTCTTCCACGCTTTCCAGGATTACAAATTCATTCCCGCAGTTTGGACAAATTTTTCTTATATAATTCATTAAATTACCCCTTATCTTTAACTCTCAACTTCGGTAATTTTTTCGAAGTTAAAATATACTTTTTAGACTCAATATGGCAATTTCAACTAAATTATGTTTGTACACAGAATGCCGTCTACTGTTACACGAGTAATGTTTTAAAGTACCTAAATACAGACATATATATTCATATTTATACATATATAATCAACGAAGGACTACTTTCATTAATTTTGATTATCATTAAAAAACTGGTTAATATTAAAATGAATATGCAGTTGAACACAGCATTTTATTGGTCTGTTCAAGGTTCTTGTTGTATCAATTCGAGGCAAGAGGTATTTTCTGAGAAGAAATTGTGTTGTTTTTGATGTTAAGCCGCTGACTGAGAATCTTAGGGTTGGACTGTTTTTAGAGTCGATACACAAGAACCTTTGATTAAAGTAAATCAAGTTATTATATATATCTTTTGAATATATCCTATATAGTTAAATTTAGAATAATAACTTCTTCTGATACGATTTATTACCTCTACTGTGTTTTAAATAAGTGAATTTCATATTTTATGGTAGCTAATGTTTTGAAATTATTATAATTTGCAGCAAAATAGTAAAATATCATTAAAAAATAACTTTAATATCAGCTTTTAAAGTAAAACCTTGCTTTTTGTGAATTAACAGGGAGAAATTCGATTATCATCACTCAGAAAACTAATTATTCTAGTCTTAACTATATAGAATATATCCAATAGATATATAATAAACTTGTTTTATCCATAGTTTAGAGGCTTCCGGTGATTCGATTCCAAAAACGTTCCCAGATCCGCACAACTCTCTATACTTTAATCAGTTCTTGTTTTCCACAAAAAGTTTTATCGAAAAAGTACTTTCCTTTCGAATCATGCCGGCGCCTCTAACCAGATCTCAAAACGGGCTGTAGACAGCTCTCATCTGCAGCTCGTAAAATCAAAAATTATCATGTATGTCTAAATTATTGATTCTTTATCAACAATTTACACAAAATGTTGCTATTCCTCAAATCCAACAAAATAGATCTAATGTTTGTGACACTGTTTTCAGACTATTATTGTAAAAGGCGAAAATAATTAGAAAAGTTAATTGTTTCTGTCCATTTTTGGGAAACAGTTTCGAAACTGTATTTCCGCAAGAATTAACTGCATTCAGAGGAAATAGTTTATCAGGCGAGATCTGTATGTGGTTTCTGTAGAGGAATATCGGGTTCTATGGATTTCCAGAGAACATCATCGAAATTTTAAGATAATATTAGTTTTGAGATAGACTTGTTCGCAAAAATTTCCCTCTAACAACCATTAATTCCTCAAAAGAAACTTTTTTTCTTTCTACAACCTCAACTGCAAACCCAAGTTTCTCCATTTTCTCCTTAACCGCATCCAGTCCGGTAATGGAAGAGATCAGCACAAGAATTTCTCCTCCAGGCTTGAGATAATCTCTTACTTCGTCCAGAAATCGGTCCAGAGTTTCTCTCCCACTAGTTCCACCATCAAAAGCGTAGTTCAGCCATCCGGGAACTTTTTCCTCCTCCGAGGTGGGTAGATAGGGAGGATTAAAGAGAATAAGATCAAAAAGAGTTTCAGAATTTTTAGGCTTTATCCCTCTAAAAAGATCAGTACGAATAACGTCTACGCCGTTCTTTTTTGCACAGTGAGCAGCATGAGGGTTGATTTCCGTAGCAACCAACCGGATATCTTTCAGGTTCGCAAGGAGTACGGCTGACACAAAACCTGACCCTGTCCCAATTTCAAGGATGCACATGCCTGGTTTTGCTTCTTTAAGGGCTGCATCAGCAAGTAAAAAAGAATCTTCTGCAGGCTCATATACAAGATCCGTATCTCCGAGTTTGATCCGGGCTTTTTTGTATTCGATTTCAACCATAATTTCGAGTTTTTATTATTCTTTTAATTCTTTTTCAAGAATTGTCTGCTTTAAATCAATTATCTGATTTGCAACCTTTGCAAGCTCATCGGGAGTGAGGTTTTCAGCTCGCTTGCTCATTAAATCTCCCGGCAGTCTGGCAACTACTTCTTTAATTCCGGGGATTTTGAGTACATGGTTCATGTTCAGAATTGCATTTCTCAGTTTCTTCCGACGTTGGCTGAAGACTGCAGCCACAAAATCCATGAAAAAGGCTTGGTCTTTGACTTCAAAAGGTACAGGTCGGGGAACCAGTTTGATAACTGCAGAATCAACCTCAGGTGCCGGCTGAAAAGCATTTTTCGGGACTTTCATCAAAATAGAGGCATCAGCAAAATAGCAGGTGTCGACCGTAAGACGCGAATAATCTTTACAGTTAGGTTGGGAAACCATCCGGGCTGCAAATTCATACTGATACATGAGAATTCCAAGTTTGAATTTATGGCGAAATAACCTGAAAGTTATCTCAGAAGAGATGGAATAGGGAAGATTTGAGACGACCTTATCAAATTCCGGGAAATCGACTTTCAGGGCATCGCCAGAGATAATTTCAATGTTTTCGACCTTATCAAAACGGTCATGTAGGACTCTAACCAGGATAGGATCAAGTTCGACTGCAATTACTTTCTTTGCTTTCCTTGCGAGCCTTTCAGTTAGGTTTCCGATACCTGCACCTATTTCAAGCACAACATCCTCGGGCTCAAGCTCAGCAGCAGCCACTATTCTGTTCAGGTAGTCTGCATCGACGAGGAAATGTTGATCAAAAGTACCTCCTTTTATATTATATTTTTTAAGAAGAGAACGAACCAGAGCTTAAACCTCCTGAGTATAATCGAGTACTTTAATCTGAAGAAAACCAGATTAATATAAATTGAGCATTTGGAACATGTAAATTTGAGTATCTGAAGCATGTAAATTAAAGTATTTGGAATTGATAAGATAATATACCTAGTGTGATCTTGAAGCCTAATCAATATAAATTGAAAGAATGATTAAAAGCTGAAAAACTACAGTCAGATCATTATTGAAAAAAGTAGAATCAGGAGATTCATATCTTACTCAGCTTTCTGGCGGCGCGGTGGAGTTGTGAACAGCCTGTATTTAATGAAGTCATCCTTGAGTTCTTCTTCAATCCTATGGGCAAGGACCTTAGCTGGGTCATGTAGGCTTGGAATTCTCTCCCGGATATCCTGAAAACTCTTGAAGGCTCCCTTTTTGCGCTCGTCAATTATAGACCACATGAGCTTTTTGCCTATTCCTGGAAGAAGTTCAAGCATGTGCAAACGGGTAGTAATAGAATGAGCCTCGTTGAAAAACTTTACAAAGCGTGCTTCCTGATATCTAACACAGGCTTCAAGGATAAAGGGCAGTTCGAGATTAGCTCCTGTCGTAAGATCAGAATAACCTATTCTTTGTTTCACGTGGTCTATTTCATTTCGGTCTCCCGATCCTATATAAACTCTTGATTGAATCTGAGGGATCACACCGCTTTTAGGAACGAGTTCTATAAGGGTAAATTTTTTATCTCCTATAGCCTGGACAAGAGGTTTCTTCTGGTACGCAGCTACACTGTCAACTGATTTCCCATAAGGAAGGTAGTCGAGAACCCAGGCATACTCCTCTCTTTCCTGCGAACTTTCAATGGATTTTCCTGATGAGCGTGGAGCTCTTTCTGATTGTCTATCTGATTGCGGTTTGCCTGTCGGACGCCTGCCGCCATAAGAAGATTTTTCAGCAGCTGACCTGCCAGCGTACGGTCTACCTGATTGCGACTTCTCTACTCTCATCAGCACCCATCCTATCATAAATGTGAAATTCCATGGAAAATCTGTGTTTAGGATCTGCATGATCCTTATATGCCCAACTTACTTCATCCGGTTCGGTATCTATTCCGTTAATCGGATTTTTCGACTATTTACAAATTTTCAGTGGTCTGCAAAACTTTAAACTACCCTTTAACCGGTATCCCCGGACTCAATACTTTCCGTAACCCAAAGAGTCCTATGTGCCTAAATTCAGATCAGGGGTACTCCCTGATAATTTGAATACTTTAAGTTTTGGATACTTCCCTTATAAATACTTCCCTTATAAATAACAAGATGAAAGCTATATAGCTTATCCCCTCAATACCTCAATTTTATTCCAGAGTCTCTAGGACATAATCAAGAATCTGATCCAGTTCTTCATTGCTCAGGGTATATTTTTCTTTAGCATAGATTGATCGGATTTCGTCCCTGGACTGAGGCAGAATATCTGCGATCCTGACCGCGATTGAAGGCTTCATTTTTTCGAGTTCTAACAGCTTGTTAACCAGTTCTCTTGATTTTTCTCCGTTTATCTTTGAGAACTGTTCAGCGTGGTGCAGGGCTTTCCTGAATCCGTATCCGACTTCAAGCCCCCGTTCTCTGCGCTCTTCGGCGATCTTGGTAAGTAATTCTTTGACTTCGGCCAAGGTCAATAATTCTTCACTGAGGACTTCCTTAACTATCATTGGAATACACTCTTTTTGACTTGAAAACTGTAGCTAGTTACTGTTTTCTGCTGAGTAATCTATTCGGATTGCTCTTAATTTTCCAGGAGTTCCTGGCTGCAAGTAAATTTCTGCCTGTCAGTATCCGGAAATCTGAACTAGCTTAAGGATTGCGCATCCTTTGCACTGATCAAGCCTTATCCAGATTGCCGATACGCACAAAAGTCGATCGTATTTTTTAATAATCTGAATTATTCCGAATAATCTTATCCTGGTCTGGCTCAGTTATATGTCTGACAAACGATATATAATTATAGATGTTCCATATCGGGATAAAAGCTCGGATTTTTAAAATCAGTTTCTTCAAATTTCCCTATCGCTAGCAGGTTTTTAAGGGACATTAAGCTTATTACGCTTTATTAGAGCCCCCCTACTCTTGCAAGTTACCGAAAATCCCTAACCAAAGCTCGAGCTTGCGGTAAAAGCCTGCATACTGTAATATCAGATAAAAGGGTTAGGTTTTATAACCTAACTGCCTAGAAAGGGAATTAATATCTTTGCGGTTTAAGATGCTGAGGGAGAGAAATAACTTCCTTCATCGCATTTCCGCTGCGGACTTCGAGAATATATGAACGACCGCGCTGTCCAATTACCTTTCCTGTAGAGCCTTGGAACTTAGGATTGGGCATACCCTTCTGGATGCTCGGATCGATGTCAATGTGAACCATCTGTCCTTCTTCGAATTCCTGAATTGCCTTGCTTACAGGGGAAATTCCTCTTTCACGAACTGTCTTCTGTAATTTGTACCTTGTGCAGCGTCTTTCACCGTGGGAGTTTGTCATCGCATGTTCCTCCTTAGAATGCTCGATTAATTTGTCTATAGTATATACAGTTTTTCTCTAGATAAGATGGATATTATTTAAATAAGATGTTCAGTCAGGTGATAATTTCCTGGCGCAGCATATTAAATAAATACCCAATATATTAAATAAATTTGATTCAGATCGTATTTAAATATCGACCTTGACCACATCAAGATCTTCCACAAGCGCAGGAATACCTAAAAGTTCGCTCAGGCTTGGTTTAGTCCTGCCTTCATCTCCGGAAATAAGCTCTTTTACATACAGTCCGCCTTCGCAGTTTACTGTTATGAATGCGTAACCTTCTTCTGTTAGTTCATCAAGCTTAATGCTGTGCACGTGCCTTTTCCTGACAAGGTCAGCCCGCCTGTGAACTACACGCCTTGGAGTCTGCTGTGAAATCTCTATGTCACTCAAAGCCTCAAGGCTAGATTTAAGCTTTTCCTCCGAAACAGGCTCTTTAAATGTAACTTTAAGCTTATAAGTTTTATCCGCCTTTGAGCTTTTGAGAGTCTCAATCATACCTTTTCCAACGAAAGAAAGCTCTCTTACCTCAACTTTTCCAGCAGCTTTTTCGTTAATGCTTCTCATAAGTTCCTCAAGGTCTGTGCTGCGCCTTTTGGGGAATTTTGCTTCTACTACAAAAGGCCTGCCACTTCCGAGCATCAAGGCATCAATATCTTCTCTACCCGAACCATGAAAAGCCGTATCAATAGCCTGGAAAGCCTCGATTACGGGCTCCTTAATAAGCTCGTCTACGGATTCCTGATACTGCTTCCCTGTAAAATTGCAGCTTTCGCAGCCTTTGCCTTTACATTTCCTGCACGGCCAGCGGGTTTGCGGGATTCCCCGAATCAGTTTGCGGTAACGACCCAAAACATATACCGAACGGACCTGAAGTTCAAGTTTGTTTTTTGCAAGGTCAAGGGTAATTGTAATGTCAGGATTTTCAAAATCCACATCTTTCTGGACTTTTTCGGCTATTCGCTTGCCCACTTCTCTGTTAAGCTCGGTTTTAAGCTGTTCGGCATACGCAGTTCCTACCTCAGCCCAGAGGATTTCTTCGTTTTCGCTCAGAAGTCCACTAACCTTTGTGCCCACAAGGAATGTCGAGTATTCAAGGTCCTCAAGGGCTTTTGCGGCTTCATCAGCCCATTCGTCTATTTTTTTGAACAGATCAAGGCAAACCCAGCACTGTTCATCTTCACCACCAGTTCCGAGAGTCTTCCTTGCAAATGAACTGCAAAGGACAAGTTCGTTAAGAAGAGAATCATTGTTCTCAGTTTTGTAAATTCGATCCCCTTCCAAGACAAGGGTCAGTTTCAAGGCCTGACCGCGCTCTCTGTTGCTCAGGCCAGTGGACAGTTTTGCAAACTGGCGGCCCAGACAGTTGTCACATATAGGGCCTTCATGCAGAATCTTCTTTGAGATTTCAAGTACATCCATTTTCTTTCACTTTCTTTAATTCTTTGTTAGGGAAATAGACCTGAGTGAATGATCAGGAAGTAAGGAATAAATACTGGATAAGGGCGATTGTCTTAAAGACGATACTTTACTAACAGCACCCGGAGAAACAAATCTGCGGAAAATGTAAATATTCGGGATAGCTACATCCAGATAAATTTCTATTCTGATATAGGGAAATGTGATATAACTTTTGTGTTGAAAAACTCAGAAATTACAGTCCAGTCTTTATTATGACTTACTCCTTGTTGCAGATCAGTATAAAATTCAATAGTTTCTGTTACGACCTAGTTCTGTTACAGTTCGGTTTTGAGCATAGATCAAGTCCTAATTTCAACTCAATCCATTACCGCGCTGTTATCTTCTCCAGGTAGTTCTCCTCTTCCTGCTTCAGCCCTATCCAGTTCATTGTGAATAAGAGTTATACAGTGATTGGAGTGAAGGGAAAGAGGGCCTACCGAGATAATTTTCGCCCCTGCTTTAAGGAGCTGTTCTTCCTCTTCTTCGGTAACTCCTACGTGGTCTCCCAGAATAAACACAGGATCTCGGATTTCACTTGCGAGTGTTCTGATATCCTCTCCATCCTCTCTCAGGTAGAGTAATGTGCGACCCTCAAACTGAGATAGCAGGGAACCGATGTCTCCTCTCCGAATCCAGACACCTGGAGTGGAACGGATATCTCGTTCCGTTGCGTCTTTTTGAAGAGCTTTCTGTATAAGTGAACCGCTGCTTCGCTCATCAGGGTTGAGGTATCTCAGGTGGAGTCCTTCAAATCTAATGATTTTTCCTGGATCAGGTTCGCCCAGGAGAAGCAGGTGTACATTTACATCCCTGCGCATTCCGAAAGAGAGAAAAAGGGCAGAACTCACACAGCGACAAAGGATATCCATTCTTCCTGCAGAACCAGGAAGATCATTTAAGGAAATATCGCCGCTTGTCTTTGCCTTATGCCCTATAATAACGATGTCGCGCATGGGCACTATATTTACGCAAGAGATATAAAAGATTAGGGTCCTCCCAAATTACCATTAAACTGGAACTTATTTCTCCTATTTTATCTTACTTAAATCAGATTACAGTTTTCCTAAAAAATTACATTCTCTTTTTAACTTAAATTTTAATTAATGCCTTAAAAACCCGTAACTTATATTGAGGAAATACTAAAATCCTCCTTGGGAGATAGTGCTATGAAAATTATCAATTAAAGCCTGGAAACCAAGGAATACACATGGGTCACTCAACTCACAGAAGTTTCTTCATGGCATGAAACTAACTCGTACACTTGAATCTTAAACATTGAAACCTTTATCGTTTATAAAAGTCTACAAAGAAATAATTGCAAGATTTAATGAGTTTATAAGCAAATGGAAAGAATTCAGATCAGTGAGATTTATCATAGAAGATGTATTCAGATTGGCGAAGAAAACGTCCTCTATAGAGGATTTGGGCAGATATACGAGGAGCTCTTTCCAATAATACTGTTTTTTAGCTGTATTTTTAGTGAGATAACTGTAAAAAGGCATTAAAGAAAGGAATTTCAAGCTTTCTCTGAATGAAGGAGTGAGCAAGACTATTTTGTAAATTTCTCACTTGTATTCAGATTCATTCAATAGCTTGTCTCCACCATCGACTGAGATGAAAAAACTGTATTTTACATTTTCAAACAGTTTTTGTGGAAATGGCTAACCTGATGGAAAAATAAGGTCCAGATCCACCCTGTAAAGTATGTATGGAAAGGTATTAATTGGAGAAGTGTGAGTAATAATATGTGGGCAATATAATTATCAGTAAGCCCCTTGAGAACCCGGAGGTAATAATAATGTGTAGTGTTGGAGACGCGTTTGATCTCGATCTGGAAGGAAACTTACCGGTTAAAGACTATGTCTGCAAGGATTGTGGAAACAAATTCAAAGGTATTGGTAAGAATGTAGCTTGTCCGTCCTGTCAGTCTAAAAATGTGACAGAATCCTAATGACAAATTGAAATTTTTAGACATCTTTTTTTAGCATGGAAAAATTGACCTATCATAAAGATATTTCACTGAAGGAAAGTGAAATGCTTCTCCTGCGCGGCACGGCAGGAACAGTGGCTATTGTGAAAGTAGGTCAGCGTGGACAGTTTTTTCTTGAAACCGAAAAAGAAGAGATTGTACTCGGACTGGAGCCTCATGACCTTATCGTCGCTTCTGCGCTGTCTGTGGATGAGAAAACTGAGAAAGGGCTTAAATGCATTCTCTTCATGATTCGGGAAATCAGGTCACCGTTAATAGTGCTTCCAAAGAACCATCCTGCATCACCAAGACTTCCAATCGTAGTGTCAGTCGGTGGAAAGACTGTTCTAAGCTGCAATATCGCACCTGGCACGCATCCGAATCAGGACGTACTGTGCGGTTCAAACATATTTGATAGTTTGGAGATAACAGGAACACTGGAGGGTGTACAAATTAAAAATCTGCCACAATGTGAGGTATTAAAGGTCAACTTTGACATTTGACCAGAATATTATCAAATTCTTCTTTATTCAAGAATGTAAAATATCTTAGAACTTCCTTAGAGAAGCGTCCCCGAAGTATGAGTTCTTATTACGTTATGTCCAAAAATGGAGCTTGAATCGATTTTCGTATTGATTAAAGTGAAGACGACGTTCCTGACTTTCAATCTCGTAGCTTATAATTTTCATCCTGTCAAGTGACAAATTTCAAGGTTATTTTAGGATTTTAGTTTGATTTTTGGAAAATTATTTCTCTAAACTGATTCCATTTCTAACTCAGAAGTCAAGCTCATACCTCAATTCTCGTTTTATTTGTTCTTGCTCGCCAATATATGATTTCCACATTAGTTTGTCTCTGTGAATAGAGATCTTTACAAGGGGTAGGCTAGAACGTTGAATGCTAGAGGCTTAAATATTAGAGGCTTAGGTTAAGCAGGAAATTAAAAAGAATAAAAAGAAAAGCCAAGAGTTTCAGATCTGGCTATATATTATCAAACTTTTAAGAACAACCCCAACAACGATAAACCCAAACACTAAAATAAAAAGCAGAACCAAAAGGTTGAGGATGATCTGGTCAATTCTAGGATGAAATGCCCCCATTCCAAACATCCGAATTACCATATACATCAATGATAGAATTATATATCTTGTTTTCTAATCACAAAAATTAGTGTAGAAAGTGGATGGGAGAAAGGATGAGATTAGCAGAGAGTTGAAGAAAAAAGATAAGGAAAAAAGAAACATTACTTTTCCAATGTTCAGGTTTTCTACATTTTCTGAATTTCTTTGCATTAGCTGGGCTTGACTGGTTGTGCCCCATATCTTACGAATGGCAGTAATCCAAACTATAGCCGTCTCTTGCCTATGAGCATGGCTATTGGAGTATCGTTTGTGCTGATAGTGAATGACCTTTTACGGGCCGTGCTCCGCATCTTTCCACGTTCGTATTCCCTGGAACAGAGGATATTCAACTTACAAAATAATCGTTTGCAGTGGTAGAAATTTCCTATCTTACAGAAAGGCCGGTTGTCAGCCTCAGTGAAGAGATGAAAGCTCGGAAATCAGTTTTGAGGGGTGAAAGTTTATTTTTGTGCAAGGAACCAGGTTTATTAGCCAATAAAATAAAAGTTGAATTTAAAACCATGAATTCCGGAGATGTAGTATGATAGACCTACTTGAACTATAATTTTACGAAGATTGTCCGTATCAGGATGAAAGTGTTGAACTGCTGGGAATAGGAGGAAAAGACACCTTAAGGATTTTTTCTAGGGAACCGGGAGTTTGCGCCTGTGCAGACGAACTTGCTGACTATTACGAAAAAAAAGGAGCAAAAGTTCTCAATTTCTTGGAAGATGGTAGAAAGTTCAATCCAGGAGATAAAATTTTTGAGGTTGAAGGGGATCTGAAACTCTTGTTCAGGTTCTGGAGGGTTTCTCAGACTTTTCTTTCGCTCATGTGCGCCATTGCCGGAAAAACTGCCTCTATTGTGAACGCAGGAAGAAAAGAAAATCCGGACCTAATTATCACCACAAGCAGAAAAACTCATCCCGGAGCCCAGAAGATTTGAGCTTAAAGCTGTCCGGGCAGGAGGAGATATTCACAGAAACTCCCTCAGCGATTCCATTCAGATTAGCCAGAATCACTTGGAAGTAATCGGTGAATTGGGAAAACTCAGGGCTATGAAGAAAATAGAAATCGAACCAAGATCACGAGAAGAAGCCCTCAGATATGCAAAAGATGCGGATATAATGCTCCTCGATCATTTGTCCCCTGAGGAACTGAAAAAGGTCGGGTCTGAACTTAAACAACTTAATTCCAGACTTGAGATTGCCGTAGGAGGAATTGAAGCGAAAAGAATTCCTGAATATGCTCCCTTTGTGGATATTATTGTCATAAGTGCTCCCTATTACGCAAATCCGCTGGACTTAACAACAAAAATCAGGAAAATTTAAGAAAATCTGATACAATATCTATGAAAAAACTTGAGAAATGTTGGTTAGTCAGTCCAATTCTCAGATTTCTTATGTGGCAATCCGATGAACCGCTTGTTAGAGCAGACACTTTGTTTCAACCTTTAAAAGAAATTCTTTTCGGGTTTATATTTTATCTGTTTCAGGATATTTTCTTCCTGGAAAATGATGGCTGGTTAGTAATCTGGGTAATTCTTATTGTGATTGGTATAATTTCAACTTTCGCACCAGCACTTGGTTCAATTGAGGAATTCATATACAAAGTTAACACCAGACAAAAATGGAATTGGCGACATGATAGAAGTTCTGATTCAATCATTCCTGTTTTCAGTTATTACATATTATTGGGCCAACTATTTAGAATTAGTATGGCTTAATTGGGTTCTTAAAATATTGTTTATAATTTCCATTTTTCTCCCTATATTTGGGCTCCTGGCCAGAAAAAAGCTACAAAGAATAAAAACCTATTTATATTTCTGATTGGCTTTTTTGAATCAATTTGAGTAGGTTTTTCGCCAGTATAGTCAAGAAATTCTGTTTTTGAACAGAGATTGTTTTTTACAATTATTTTTCTTCTATACTGAGTCCTATGACAAATCTACTTATTTGCATATATTCATAAAGGATAAAGTACAATAATAGTTTGGAGTGAGTAATTGTGCATAAATTGACGAAAGTAGTGGGCTATGCCTTAGCAACTATAGGATTTGCTTGTGTTGTAAAACACATAATGCATTACAAAAAAGGTTGCTGTTTGTGTGGTTGGCATAAAATAAAAGTAGAAGATGAAAAATCAGCTGGTTCAACTGAATCTCATGAAATGAAAACGGAAGAAGAAAAAAGAAAAGGTTCCAGATATGGTTCTAATCCTATCCATTATTAAATACAATAACTATCAATTTATCAATTGATCTATGATTATCTCTTAAAAACGGATTTATTTTGTAATGGTACACCAGAAATAGCTAAAATATAATATCATATTAAGAAAACCTTCTCCATTTTCCATATATAGCTTCTTTATCTTTTATCCCTAACCCACTTTCCAGTAAATCTCACCATCCGAAATAACCATAAATATATATTAGGGTTATTCAAAATAGCCAACTGTGACCTCTGGAGAAACTGTAAGGGCGGAAATCCTTGTATCCGGAAGAGTACAAGGCGTGGGTTTTCGAAGATTTGCAAGAAATGCTGCTGAACGTCTGGGCGTAGACTCCAACCCTATGAATTTAAGGGATGGCAAGGTTTTTATCATTGCTGAAGGCAGACCTGAAGCTATGGAACTCTATATAAGTGAACTCAGAAGAGGTCCCATGTTTGCTCATGTAGAAAACGTTGATGTTACTTTCAGAGAAGCTGTCGGAAATGTATACGACCAAGCCTTTTGAAAAAAGGCTTGAGTGCAAATCTTTTGAGAAAAGGTTTGATCGAAAATCCCCAATAACGACGGGAAGCAAATGGAGTGACGTTTGAATCTAAACGTATGCGACTTATGACTTTTCATTAGCGTTATTGGGCTCATTGGGTTCTTATCTCTGCTTCCGATTTTTTCAGCTTTTTTTCAAGATCTTTGCGATAATCACAATTCCCGCGAGATTGACCATTCCTATTACAAGGTACCCGATCATATGCTTTAAACCCGAACCAGAATTTCCTGAGTTCCCATTCACAAAACCTGCCGCAGAACTGGAATTTTTTTCAGAATTCATGCTAGATTCTGCATTTTCTTGGATGTTCTGTCCTTTTTCAGTAAATTCCAATACCGAGTCAGTGTCAAGAGTGAGCTTTTTTTCCTGTTCTTCAAGACTATTTCCCGATTCAAGAGTAGCCCTGACCGTATAGGAATTTCCCGGTTCAAGCCCAAGGAAAAGGAATTGATCATCGTTTTTCAGGGAGGCTATAATATTTCCATTCTTCCGGAGTTCTGTAGATCCCTTTTCCGGGAGTTCAACCTTCAGGTTCACATGACCTGTTAGAAGTATTTGTTTTCCTTCCGTAAACCTTGGTCTGTCGGGAATATCAAGAATACCAAGCAGCGTGGGAGCAAAGTCTTCTTGGCTGTGTTTTCCCTTGAGAATCTCATTCTTGACGTCTTGAGCATGCACTATAAGGGGAATCATCTGTGCTTCATCAGTTTCCGTAAATTTTTCGGACTGATGCCCACCTTTGGAATCATTTTTAGAAAAACCCATTCCATGGTCTGCAGTTAGTACAAAGGCAAGATTATTTTTCTTGCAAAGTTCATAGAGTGGGAAAATATCAGAATCAAGACATTCGATGCAGTCTACGTATCCATAATTATCTCTGTGGTGTCCGCTTGAATCTACGGCTCCTACGTTTATAGTGAGCAGGTATTTTTGATCTGGCCTGTTTTTAGACATATAATCAATAACATCGCATGCAGTTTCGACTCCCCATCTGTCATATCCACTATATTTTTCCCTCGTCTCTTTTGATTTTACGTATTCTGGAGCTTTATCTGCATCTTTCTTTAAAACTTTCAGTAGTTCTATAGGTATCTCGACATCTAGGGAATTTGTGTGTTGTTCAAGCTTGATTGTCATGTTGTTTATCGAGTTGTTTTCATCTTTAAGGATAATATCTTGCTCTGCACAAATTGACCCAAAATCTCCTTTTTCCATAATCGCAATGCATAGATAGCCTTTCCTGTGTAGAATATCGAAAATTGTTGCGTCTTTGAAGCTCACAAGCTCACTGTCTGCACTTGGATTTCCCGTGACAAGAACTGAATGTCCTCCTTCGGTAAAGGTTTGGGGGGCACGAAATTCCAGAACTCTGGAGCTTTCTTTATTTATTTTCGGTAGATTCTCAAGTTTGGCTTTTTCAAGAACCGTGCCATCAAGAGCATGTGGAGTAAGTTCAGAATAGATAAAAGGCGCGCTTAGACCATCCACGATCAGCACGACTGCACCCTGGGGCGTATTAACAGGATTTACCTCCACTTCGGTTAGTCCAGAGACAGGCGATGGAAAAATAAAAATGGCAAAAAACAATGCAAGAAAAAACAGAACTGGGGAAGACCTGAATTCTCGGACCGATTGGTTCATTGTAAAATATTTTAGTTTCAAGCTATAAAGAACTTGCCTTCTGAGGATAAATTTTTCTTCAGGATATTGTGGCTCTTTTTTATTCTTTTTGACTCAGTTTACGAATATTTAATTCACGAAGTTTCTTGCATGCATTTATCAAACACATATGTGTTAGACTTTCAAATATTATTATTCCAGTATATATCTTAATGTTTCAGTTACCTTTTTAAATGTCTATTCTATCAAAAGAGTAGATTCTTATCATCTTCGCCGTAAATATCTATAGTATTCTGGCAAAACCTATTTTCAGATCAAAAACAGGAAATGTTTCTATGAAAATGAACCCACGCTGTACCTATTGCCTGCTTTCAAGAGTGCACTTTCAGTCTAAACTATCTACAAATGATGAAGACCTTATAAGCAAGACAATTCAACAATGTCTTGAAGTTATAACTAAACATTACAACCCTGAAGCTGTATCTGCTTCCGTAGCCACCAAAGTTCACAGGAAATGTTATGAGGTTCTGGAAGACAATGATCCTTATGCGGTAACAAAGAAGCTTATCAACCAGGCTGCGCTGAAAGTCCTGCCCGTGGCAAAAAAGAAGATTTATGAAAATTCTCCTGATAATGGGGAACTGTTCAGGCGGGCAGTGCTGGCATCTGTGGTTGCGAATTACTTTGATTTCGGGATTATGGGCTTTGACGCCAGCGAAGACAAGTTTGAGGCTGCTTTCCTGAAATATTTCGAACAGGGACTTGATGTGGATGATACTCCCAAAATGCTAGGGCTCTTGCAGGATGTCGTTTACATTGCAGACAATTGTGGAGAAATTCTCTTCGATGTGCTTGTTTTTGAAATTATCAAAAAACTCGGTGGAAAAATCACACTTGTAGTCAGGGGTGGACCGATTCTTACAGATGTTACCTTGGAAGAGATAAGAGAGTTTGAAATTGGCGAAAAAGTCGACCGAGTTATGACGACTGGCTCAAATGCTGTAGGTGTCCTAATCGAAGAGGCGCCAGCTGAAATGGTTCAAGCTATGAAAGATGCAACCCTAATTATCAGCAAGGGAATGGCAAATTACGAAACCCTCTCTGAACATAACTTTGGGCCCATTGCTTATATGCTTCTTACTAAATGTGAGTGTGTTGCTGAAGATTTGGGACTTGAACAGGGTCTATCAGTTGCAAAACTGATGAACTATCCTTGATTTTTCCTTTTAGACATTTTCGGAAGCTTCTTATCTATCATACTCACTAATGGCTATTGCTATGGATAGCATAAAACAAATTTAACCATATCGTAAAATGCTAATACCACGGCATATATCGTATTTTATACTGAATAATATCAACAAAGTTGAAAAATTTTAAATAAATGGTACGGAGAAATAAAAAATGTGTGAACTCAATGTGTTCTTGCTTCGTGGAGATGAACGTGAGAGAATTATGGATTCTGTAGCAAGGATCTTTGTTGAAGGTAGTTCAATTCAGCTTACCGGGATTCTCGGAGATCAAATGACTGTCGAAGGCTCCATCAAGGAAGTTAACTTCTCAAGGGGAGAAGCCCTTATTCTTGCAAATTAAATTTTTTCTTTTTTATTTGTTAATCTGGATCTGAGGCTTTTTTCAGCCCGGTTCTACCATTTTCAGACTTTTATAGCCAAGTATTGTCATTTTTAACCCTTACTGTCTTTCCCTGAGGCATCTCATTTTTGTCCAATTTATCTGAAATATAGTGCGAATCACTTTTGAGTGTATGAAATAAATGTGACAGAAACGTCATAAAACCTCAATATTTTTCTATAAATATACACTGTTTTTTCAATTAACTTTTTGTGTTTAAATCTCTTTACTATTCTTTTTTGGCAATGACATGTAGAAAAAGGATTTGTAAGCTCTCTAATTCCTTAATCTCTCTTCTAGCTTCTGTAATTAATGAGATCTCCTCGGGAAAAACATTTATCTGACTTTATCTATAATCAATGTAACCTAATATACCATCTTCAGGCTTAATTATAGACATTACCAATTTACTAAAAAGGTATATTGGATCTTACACCGGGCAGTTATGTCAAGTCCGAATAATTATATAACAAGTTATAATCTGTGAATATTTATTTTATACCTACACTCTGGACTTATAGGTAAAATTGAATTAAAAAGGATAGGATAAAATGGTTAAAGCAAAAATCGCAGTAAATGGTTACGGAACCATAGGAAAAAGAGTTGCAGATGCTGTACGGGCTCAGGATGATATGGAAGTTATCGGAATTTCCAAGACAAAACCGAACTATGAAGCTGCAGTGGCTCACCAGTTAGGATATGATATCTATGCCCCAGCTGCAAATCTTGGGGCTTTTGAGAAAGCAGGAATGCCGGCAGCCGGAACTATTGAAGAAATGGTAGAAAAGGCTGATCTGGTTGTAGACTGTACACCAGGAGGAGTTGGAGAAGGAAATAAGACTCTGTATGAAAAGGCCGGGGTAAAAGCAATTTGGCAGGGCGGCGAAGATCATTCACTTGCAGGTTTTTCATTTAATGCGATTTGCAATTATGAGCAGGCTTTAGGTCGTGATACGGTAAGAGTTGTCTCATGTAATACTACGGCACTTTGTAGAGCTATTTATCCGATAGACAAAGAATTAGGGGTAAAAAAAGTCAGGGTAATTCTTGCAAGGAGAGCAACTGATCCTAACGATGTAAAGAAAGGACCAATTAACGCAATAGTACCCGATCCTATCAAGCTTCCGTCCCACCATGGACCTGATGTAAAAAGTGTACTGCCACAGATTAATATTACAAGTGCAGCCCTGAAGATTCCGACAACTCTAATGCACGTACACACCGTGAATATGGAAGTCAATAAGGATTGCACTGTAGAAGATATTAAAAACATCTTTGGTTCCCAGCCAAGAATTCGTTTTGTAGGACAGGGTATGTCATCGACAGCTGAAATTATGGAATTTGCCAGGGATATGAGGCGCCCCAGAAACGATATGTGGGAGAACTGTATCTGGCCGGAGTCCATAACTGTTCAGGACAAGGAGCTTTACTTCTTCCAGGCTGTCCATCAGGAGTCTATTGTAGTGCCGGAAAACGTGGACGCTATAAGAGCTATGATGGAACTGGAAAGCGATGGCGCAAAGTCAATTGAGAAAACAAATAAGGCTATTGGCCTGTATAATAAATAATAAAAATAAGGTGCCAGAATCTAAATCTCTATAGACTCCGGTTTGAGTGTTGCCGGATATTCAGCCTGAATATCTGGAACAATACTTCTAAAATGTGGAGATTCATATACAGATTATGTATTTTGTATTGAATTTCTTACTAACCTCAAAGATCGAAAATCCGAAATCCTTATGTTTTGAATGAGGATAACAGAATTTGGAAATTTTAATTGGGAAAAATGGCTCAGATATGAATTCAACAAATTCAGGCTTTTTGAAATTATCTCGGGAGGCTTTTAAAGCCGCATCAGATTCTATCTGTGATCTTGCGGGTACTGATGCTGCAAGTAGTTTTGTTTGTATGGGAGCTGACGGGACTCCGACTACCAAAATAGACCTCGCAGCAGAGGACGCTATCGTTGAAGTTCTTAAAGAAGATGGCAGATCCATGAGGATTATCAGCGAGGAGCTTGGAGAGCTTATTTTAGGAGATTCACCCGAATTCTCTATTGTTCTAGATCCACTTGACGGGACTTATAATTCTTCCGTAGGGATTCCCTTTTACAGTGTATCTCTAGCTGTTTCTTCTCACGACCTTTCAAATCTCAGATTCGGGTATGTGAGTAACCTCGCATTACGCGAGGAATACTACGCAGAAGCTGGAAAAGGAGCCTACCTTAACGGAAAAAAAATAAAAGCTTCCGTTAACTCGGAGCTGAAAAAACTGTGTGTCAGTGTTTACGGCTACCAGCAAAATATAGAAAGGACTCGAAAGATATACAGTAGCGTCAGGAGAGTAAGGTTATTTGGAAGTGTAGCCCTTGAGCTGTGTTACGTAGCTTCAGGCAGGCTTGATGCTTTTGTGGACGTCCGAAATGCTTTGCGTGTTACTGACGTGGCAGCAGGGCAGCTAATTTTAGCCGAAGCAGGCGGGCTTGTTACGGATGGATACGGAAATTTTTTAAGACTCCCTGATAATGTTACCGCAAGAGTGGAAATGGTCGCGTCCAATGGACACGTACATGAAAAGCTTTTAGAATTACTCTTCGGAGGATAAGTTGGCGATAAAGAAAATAGGGATATCTGCACGCTGCGACAGGCCTGAAGTAATTGAAAAGGTAAGGGAAATTCTTGCCCATTTCAGCTCGAAGGTTCAAATTTTTGTCGCCACTCCCACAGCTGAGGTACTCGGAACAGAAGGTACTCCGGTTGAAAAAATGAGGGAAAAAGGAGTTGAACTCATTATCAGTGTAGGAGGCGACGGCACCGTCCTTCGGAATATTGCTAAGATGAAAGACCCTCTTCCTATACTTGGGATCAATATGGGTACACTTGGCTTTCTTGTAGATGTTGAGCCCGAAAATGCTTTTGAAACTATAGAAGAAGTACTTTACGGTTTTTCGTACAGCGAAAGAATGAGAGTAGATGTTTTCCTTAATGGGGAAATGCTTGAGACTGCAACGAACGAGATTGCGATAATGTCTGCAAAGCCTGCAAAGATCATTCAGTTTGAAGTTTATGTCGGCGATTGCCTTCTTGATTCAATGCGTGCGGATGGTGTTGTTTTTGCAACCCCTACAGGCTCTACTGCTTATGCAATGAGCGCAGGCGGACCTATTGTAAGTCCCAGGGTAAATGCAATAGTAGTTGTACCTGTCGCTCCTTTTAAACTCTCCTCAAGGCCCTGGGTTATCCCGTCGGACAGCGAGATCACTATAAGGCTGTCGGCTCCAAACAAAGAGGCGGTTATTGCAATTGACGGACAAAAATCCTATAGAATCAAACCCGATGATGTCGTTAAACTTAAGAAATCAAGATTTCCTGCACGTTTTGTAAGGACTTCGGATATCTGCTTTTATGAAAGGGTGCAGAGGAAACTTACCTGAAAATATTTTACTAAAGTGTAAATGAATCATTTCTTTTTCTTTTTGCCTTAGTTTATTATGCGATATCACAAAAAAGAAATCCAGGTCAATATCTCGATTATGACTTTTGGTATTATATCTAGCTTTTACTTGAGTTAATAAAGCATTAAGATAAGTAAAATTGGGAATAACTAAGATAATGGATAAACAAAGTCATTATAAAAGTGATTTTCAAGAACGTGCGCGTGAATTGTATTATCACAAAAATCCTCTTTGGCTGTAAGTTTCTGAAATGAAGTGATCATGCCTCCCTAGTGCTTCAATTCCAAATTATGGAAAAATAAAACTGGACTTTAAAATTAGCACTGGCCAATTGTTTTTCCGCGAAGGAAACCGGATGGATATATATAAACACGAATTGAAAACATCTTTGTTCATCTATGTTTATTCCGGTTTATTGAAGATAAATGGAATCAATGCACTAGATTCGTAAACTGAACAGAAAAGTAGAAAATATGAAAATATTCGTTTTTTAAATTTCATTTTTCTTATACTATATTGTATAGCTTTATGACATCATCAAAATCAATCACTTCATTGCTATTATAATCAAATAGTGCAACAGGCGCATTTGATTCAATCCATTCTACATTGTCATAGTATGTCGTATCATCATTGAAATCAATCTCTCCATTTCCATTGATATCTTCATATAGACCATTATTGTCAGGATCAGTAGGTATATTCGTGCAACCGGGAAATATAGGAATTGTTAAATTATTAACCTGTGTAACAGTCACATCGTCAAAGTAGATTACCCGAGATGTCAGTTTCGATCCTGCACTAATATCACGCTCATTCCATGACCATTTATACATTCCAAACTGTTGATTCACGCCTTTTGTGTCATTTGTCGTGTTTGGCAGACCATCTAAATTTAATATCATCTTTCCGTCCTTAAAAACTTCCAACTTTGAATTCTGTGACTCAAGCCATCCCCATTTTATACGGAATGACCAGTTGATCCATCTACCTTTATCCCCTTCATAGGAACCTAGATCATATTTAATCACCTTGCCTTCGGACTCCAGTTTCTCATTAGTTGATATAGGGTCTTGATCCCAGATCCTTTGCAAAAAATAATATCCTGTGCCGTTATCGTATGTATCTGTGAAGAGTGCAAGTGGAGGTCTGGTCCATTCTTCTCCTTCGTCAGGGTTATTGTGCCACTGTACGATAACCTCACCTGCGCCTGGTGCATCAATGGTGTAGTCTTCTGTGCCACCTTCAGGAAGGTATATTGAAAAGTTGTAAATACGTTCTTGTAATGGTGGTTCTGCAGGACCTTCCAGTTCTGAGCGTATGCCGTCTTCGAATGACGCATCAGTATTGTGTAGTTCAAATCGGTAGGAGTGGGATGGTGAGACAGAATAGTTTGTTGAAGGATTACCAGAATACGTATAGTTATTCATTGCACGATACCAATAATCGCTGAAACCGTTTTCGAAAGTCTCATGTGTAATGACCTTATTAGCCATTGCAGTGTTGCACATTATATATAACGATGCTAAACATAAAATAATCAGATAACGTTTAATCATCATTAAACCCCCATATTAAATATACATAGGAAATGCAATTTCAAAGTCAAAGTGTTGATTTTATGTAAGTGGGTTGATTATTCCTGTGGTTTCTAAAATACTTTCAAAAACTATGTTTATGCAGTCTATTTGTATGGGTACGATTATGATCCATACAGATTGAATAATTTTACAAATAACAAATATACGAATAATAAAGTTAATATTGTGTAGGGCATGAAAACCTGTAACTGATAGATGTTTTCATCGTTCTTCATTATTAATTTTTTCATATTGTAATATAAGAACTTAATGATTTTTAAATGTTAGTGTATTCTCACGATTAAAAAAAATCATTAAATATTTTTATAAAAAGATATTTACTTAATATTCAGTTTTCCTATTTAGGCCAGTCCTTTGCTCTGAGAAGAAGAATTTTTAATTTTCCCATGTAACTTTTAGCTGGAAATCCCTCGATGTAGGCTAAATCGTAGAATTTAAACTTACCTTTATCCAGTTTTTCGAGACACCGTTGCCGGAAATTCGGTTCCTCCAAGGAAAACATTTATACATGTGCAGGTAAAGCTATGCTTAATTTTGACGATACAAGATTTTCTGACTTTTAGGAGTATTTGAACCCTGTTACCTTTTTATTCAGCCTTTAAGTTATTTTTCAGGTAAATTCTCTATATATCATAAAAAATAATTAAGAAAATGCCTCATGGTAATTAAAAAGCCCAGGAAGTAGTAGTAATGTCAGAGAGCGAGCAGTACTCCAGAAACAAACTCATGGACTTTATCGAATATCGCCCCCTCGATATCGAAATCTGTGACGTGACACTCCGTGACGGGGAACAGACCCCGGGAGTTGTGTTCACTAAAGAACAGAAACTGGCAATGGCCAGTGAACTTGATTCGATGGGGGTCGAGGTTATAGAAGCCGGATTTCCGGTGGTCTCCGCAAATGAAAAGGAAACCGTGAAGAAAATTGCAAACCAGGGATTTAATTCAAGGATCTGCTGCCTCTCAAGAGCTGTAAAAGGGGATGTGGACGCTGCCCTTGAGTGTGATGTAGATATTGTAAGTATTTTTATTGCAATGTCAGACATGCACCTCAAATACAAGTACCATCGAGGTTTTGAGGAGATGCTTGGCTGCGCCAAGGAAACTATTGAATATGCAACCGACCACGGGTTGAAAGTACGTTTCGCAGCAGAGGATGCTAGCCGGACCCCAATCGATCGCCTCAAACAGGCTTTCAAGGAAGTCGAAAATGAATATAAAGTGCAGTATGTTAGCCTTGCAGATACTATAGGTATCCTGAACCCTACCACAACCCATTACCTTGTTAGTGAAATCTTCAAGGAAGTTAATACCTCAATCTGTATTCACTGCCACGACGACCTAGGAATGGCTACTGCAAATACTCTTGCAGCCGCCGAAGCCGGGGCAAAGCAACTCCATACCACAGTTAACGCAATAGGGGAAAGAGCAGGAAATGCTTCCCTTGAGGAAGTAATGGTAGCTCTTAGGGTACAGTACGGTATCGACCGCTATGATACCACAAAGTTGACCGCCCTTTCTAAAATGGTCTCCGAATATTCAGGCATCACACCCTCGGTAAATAAAGCCGTTGTCGGACAAAATGCCTTTACCCATGAATCTGGAATCCATGTTGCAGCAATTCTGGAAGAGCCGCGAACCTACGAACTCTTCCTCCCGGAAATGGTTGGTGGGAAGCGCAATCTTGTTGTTGGAAAGCACACAGGCACAAAAGCCCTGAAGGGTATTATTAACAGCATAGGCTTCTGCCTTGAGCGTGAGGAACTCTGCGCCCTGATCGAGAAAGTCAAAGTCTGCACCGAAGAAAAGCATAAAAGCATCTCACGGGAACAGCTTGAAAGGTTGATTACTCAGGTCAGGCAGGAAAGCAAAACAACCGAAAAGAGAGAGGAGAAGTTTTCTATTTGAAAACTTCTTACTTATTTAAAAACTTGTTAACTATTTAAAAACCTTTTACGCTTTTTATTTACTTTTTGATTCAATTTCCCATTCATTTTTATTTCCTTGCGTTGTTTTCTGTTTCTTTTCCATTCATTCTCTACTTTTTTACCCTGAAAAATCAAGAAACATAAGTTGAAACCCACTCCGGCCTTTCCGGCGGGTTTGCTTCAAGCATTTCTTTCCATTTTTCATCGGT
>DASXVB010000240.1:0-3109 GCA_036504475.1 Methanosarcina sp. | reverse complement strand
AGCAAAGACGGTGCCTATAATGATATTTATCCAGCGATTCATCGGGTCTTTCAATGTCAGGGACAAGAAAGCCATAACCATTGGAACTAACATTAAGACTGCAAAGAATATTATCATTTCAGGTCCTATTTTCTGACCTTCTGCTTCTCCCGCCATTAGTTGTGCTATTATACCTGGCTCCATAAGCACCAGTATCTGGTGAGCCAAAAAAGCAATTGACGCAAAGAGCCAAAGCACTGAGATCTTTGTCTTCCAATCTTCCAAAATCTTCTGCCTCCTTAGAGGTGTCTTAAAATTCAAAACCATCTTTACAATGGGATAATAAGCAATGTTAAATTTAAATAATTAAGTTCTATCTTAATTATGTGATCAAATTTAATTTTAAGACATGCTCTAAAATTTACATAAGCAGGTTATGAAAAAATGGAATGGATCTTCCTTTTTATCGCAGGTCTTTTTGAGGCAGCCTGGGCAATCGGGCTGAAATATACAGAAGGCTTCACGAGGCTTTACGCCAGCGTCTTTACTGTCGTGTGCATGCTCCTTAGCTTTTATTTCCTATCCCAGGCTCTAAAGACTCTGCCAATAGGAACCGGCTATGCAGTCTGGACTGGGATCGGAATTATCGGCACCACAATTCTTGGTGTCCTGCTCTTTAATGAGCCCATTGACTTAGCCAGAACTTTCTGTATTACTCTCATTTTTTTGGGGATAATCGGGCTCAGGATAATTTCTTCATAAAACTTTGCAGAGCTTTTGTTCCTTTTCAGCATCCTTTCGGTTTCCTTATAAAATGGCTTTTTTTCCAGTTCGGAGCCAAAAATTAAAAACTTGCACGACAATTTATTATGGGATTAGATCAGGGGGTTATTTCAGTTCCGATTTTATCTTACCTTTGATCAAGTGGTCAAAAATTAGCTTTAAAGGTTCCTGTGGAAGCTCTTGGGGGGATATTCTGGTTACACTTGACAGCACAACAATTAGTCTCTGGGATTTAATGTCCTTTTTATTTGTACTTCTATTTCTCTATGCAATAATCTACCCACAATCGCAGTTAAAGCAAATACGGTTGCGGCGCATGGCAAAACTGAAAGCCATAGAAAAAAGCCATGGCTGCAAGGTGCTTACTATGATCCACAGGCGGGAAGCAATCTCCCTTTTCGGGCTACCTGCTTACCAGTACATAGATGAAGAAGACGCCGAGCAGATCCTGCGCTGGATAAGACAATATAAGGATTACCCGCTTGAGCTGATTCTGCATACGCCTGGGGGGCAGCTTCATTCCAGTATTCAGATCGCACGCGCCCTTAGACGGCACCCAAAAAACACAAAGGTCATTATTCCCCACTATTCTATGTCAGGAGGCACAATTATTGCCCTTGCTGCAAATGAAATCATAATGGATCAGGATGCAGTTATCGGGCCTATCGATCCCCAGATAGGAGATTTCTTGCATGGAACTTATCCTGCTCCTTCCTGGATCTATGCCGCAGATACGAAAAACGAAAAAGCAGATGACACTACCCTTGTTATGAGTGATATATCACGAAAAGCGCTCAAACTCACCCGAAATGTCACAAAAGAGCTTTTAGAAGGCAAAATTCAGCCATCCTCTAATGGGGAAAGCAGGCTTGATGAAGTTATTGAAAAACTGGTCAGTGGAGAGATGATTCACAGTACACCCCTATCAGCCAGCGACGCAAAAGCACTGGGGCTTTCCATAAGTACGGATTTTCCTCAAGACGTTCACGAGTTTATGAAACTCTTCAAGCCTGTAAAAAAGAGCGTTGAATACGTGGAATGAAATTCGACGGAGGATTTTTGCATTGTAGGAGGTTGTTAGATAATCCTCGCTCAATGATTTGACAATAATTGTTGATTATTAAGTAATATATTCATATTCTACAGAAGTTATTCAATTGTAAACCTTATTCTTAATCCATTTTTCTCATAATTCAACTTTAAACTTATAGATGCGATCTTCTTTTTCGACAATTTCTTTTCCCACAGAGAATTGATTTCCTTTTTATTTCCTTCATTGTAACTATTTTCAATCATTTGGTTTGAGGGATAAAAATATCTTTCACCTTGTTATTGACAAATACAATGAAAAAGGCTGGTATTAGAAGTTAATTTATGATAACACCTTACCAAACGGCACCGGAGGTTCGTTAATATGAAAAAAACAAAAATTATGGAAAACGCTTTCAAAATCCTTCTTCTCTTTGTACCGCTCAGCCTGTTTGCAGAATATATACACTCTTCACCCATAGCGATTTTCACTTTAGCTTCACTTGCGATCATACCGCTTGCTAAATTTATCGGTGAATCAACAGAGGAGATTTCAGCACGTACTGGTCCAGCACTTGGTGGATTACTAAATGCCACATTCGGGAACGCAACAGAACTAATCATAAGCATTTTTTCCCTGCGAGCAGGCCTTACTGAAATGGTAAAGGCGTCCATTACGGGTTCTATCATTGGAAATCTGCTTTTGATTTTGGGAATGGCATTTTTCTTTGGAGGTCTCGGAAAAGATGAACAGGAGTTCAATACGACAGCAGCCAGGGCAAGTGCCTCCACTCTCCTTCTTGCTACTGCTGCCATTGTCATGCCGGCTGTTTTCGTACTGACTTCTGAAAATCCTTCCGCCGCAACGATCGAGACGCTGAGCATTGCAGTTTCAGTCATTATGGCTGTGTCGTATATTGCAAGTTTACTTTTCTCGCTCCACACTCACAAGCATTTATATACTGCAGAGACTGCAGAGTGCAATGCCAAATGGAGCATCAAAAAATCTATTACAGTGCTTCTCGCATCAACTGTTGCAGTTGCTATTATGAGTGAAATTCTAGTTGGGTCTATAGAACCACTGGCTCAAAGCCTCGGCTGGACAGAACTGTTCATTGGTATGATTTTCATAGCAATTATAGGAAACGCTGCGGAACACGTGTCGGCTATCACAATTGCAATCAGAGGACGGATGGATCTTGCGCTTCAGATTGCAATCGGTTCGACAACTCAAATAGCTATGTTTGTCGTACCTGTCCTGGTGTTTACGAGTTATTTCTTCGAGACTCCTATGAATCTGATTTTCACAACCTTCGAA
>DASXVB010000239.1:0-1927 GCA_036504475.1 Methanosarcina sp. | reverse complement strand
ATCAACATCTGTGGTGCTCCTTTTCTCAAGAATTCCATAAAAATTGCAGTTTCCAGATAAATTAATATTGATAAAATACGAGCCATTATGGGAGAAAAGGACATAGAGATATATTGTTAAGAACTATAACTAGAATTGAGTTGCAAGAAATGTTTTCTATGCAACGAATATATTACTAGTAGTATTCTTTAATGATAATGGTACATCCTCTGTACAAAGGTAGATACCTTAAGGTTTGTACCATTTTATTTCAGTCAAATTCTCATTAGTTGTTGTGGAAATGGAATACTTCTTCGATAACTGTTGACGATACTATAATTTGTCAGTTATATTTTTGGTTCCTAACTAACGTTTTTCTGACTCAGTCTTGTGTAAATTGTTTATTGGTTTTTCTTTTATTTCAAAAATTGAATAACTATTTAAAAACTCCAAATAAACATTTTAGGACTTGCGCAGTTGAACTGAAAAATCAATAGCATTAAACCGTCAACTGTCTAAAATATAATTTCAATCTACAGTTTTTACCGTGATTGATTTTTCAGTTCAACTGCGCAAGTTCTACATTTTTTATAAACGAATGTTCTGATCTATAATGTTCTCTCTTGAAATTTAATTTGGGATTAATTCCTAATTCATTCATTATGTTCCTAGATGGAAATTCATGTGAATCATAAGAATTGACCTAAAAAACAGGACAAATTATTCTAAATTCTGCAGATGTAGCATCTCTTTATGTTTAATAACTCTCATTATAAATAATTTCTTCAGAACATTTTTATATGGTCTGAAAGCTCAAACTATAAGGACGTTTTCCAAAATCTTGTCCAAAACTTATGAAAAAATAATACCTATCTATTAATTTTACAAAACAGCCACGACTTTTAAGGAGATGTATACACGTCACTAAACGAATATCTATCTATTAAAAATATTAATAAATTTTATTATGATCTCCTCCCTATGATGTCGATGCTAAAACGAGAATTAGGAGTCTTTTTATTGGTAGGTTGCCTCATCTTTGCAAGCGTTCCTACAGTTTTATGTGCGACTAGCTCATCAACGGTATATGTCGCAGGAAGTGGTAGTGGAGATTTTAAATGTGATGGAAAAGATGATCAAGTTCAGATCAATCAAGCTCTGAAGCTTGTAGCAAACAATCCTACAAAATATAAAACTGTTCATCTTAAAGGTTCTTTTACTTATGTCATTGACGATACTCTTCTAATCGGTAGCAATACTATTCTTGAAGGGGATTCTAATGCCGTGCTCAAACTTGCCAATAATGCAGGCTGGGTTACAATGAAACCTTTGATCCAACAGATGAGTAGTTCCGGGAATAGTAACATTGTAATAAGAGGTTTCCAGGTTAATGGAAACTATGCTGGTAATTCTGCAATTTCTTTGGGAAAAGGGTATTACAATATAATGTACTTCACTAATTGTAATAACATCAAGGTATACAATATGTATATGCATGATGGTCTCGGCGATGGTCTGAGAGCAAATTCTTGTAAAAACATTCAGTTTTATAATAATAAGATTTACAAGCTCGGGCATGACGGGATGTTTGCAATTCGGAGCCAGAATGTAGAAGCTTGGAGCAACACAATAACTTGCAGGACTAACAGTGGTCTTAGAATCTGGAACTCAAACAACGTAAAGCTCCATGACAATGTGATTGATTCTTTCTACCACTGGAGTGCAGGCGGTCCAGGTATTCAGATTGAAAAAGGTGGGACAGGGACAGGTACTATGAATAATATTAATATCTACGATAATATTATCCATAACACTTATGGTCCTGGAATCTGGCTTGTCAACTATGATACCACTTCTTCTACCGGAGATCTTGGTAAAAATGTCCACATTTATCATAATGTCTTCTATAGTACAGGTACTAATCCTAGCATCACATGGGTTGGTGGTA
>DASXVB010000238.1:0-1783 GCA_036504475.1 Methanosarcina sp. | reverse complement strand
ACTGCCAGCCTGAAAGTAACTTGACTAACAAACAAAGAGCTGCAAATTAAAAGCTGCAAAATCTCTAAAGAACTGGAACGTTGAAAAGTAAGTTTCAAGAATAGATAAATTGAAAAGTAAATATTAAGAACAGATAATTGAAAAACAAATTCCAAGAAAATTTAGAAAAGACAAGAAATAAAGGAAAAACGATGAAGAAAATTAAAGGCGGAGAGAAACTCACTTTTCAATCAGTTCCATATCAACCTGTAAATTCTATCCCAATTCTAAATAGCGAATAAAGGCCAAGTGTTGTCACAGGTAATCAACATTATAACTGTTTTTAAAACACCTGCAATTTCAGTGGTAAACCTTTTGATAGCTGCCCCAGTTCTATTTTACTGCCTTCCTGGCCTTTAATATTTCGTAACTTATCTTCTATTCCAATGATTACTCCATGTTTGATTAATTATCTTTCTATGTTTATATATAACTAAATGCGATAACTCTATAAATATTATATAATTTGCCATTTCATGACTCGCACTTGCTTATGAAATGTATTATTCTCTGATCAGTATCACTCTCGCAGGTGCTCCGTCTGTGTCTATACGAAGAGGCAGACCTAAAAATGTATATTTTCCTTCTTGAATGCCGGCAAGGTTGAGTCCTAAAAACAAAGTTGTATTATTTATAAGCAGTTCGCGGACTTCATCATCTCCATCAGGCTTTTTAACACTCAAGTAATCAAATCCTAGAGTTTTGATTCCAGCATTGACAAGGTATTCAGCTGCGTCCATTTTAAGGTGTACATAATTTTCAAGGAAGTTCACATATCCAAGGGTCGAATTCCTGGTTTTGAGAAGCACTATCTCTTCAGGCTTTATCTCAAGCTTTTCAAGGTCTTGCCTATGAATTTCGTCTTCCACCAATGTGAGATCAAAAACTCTGCACTTTCCATAAAAATGGTCAAGAGGCAGATCAGCAACTCCTTCTCTTCCATTCCGAAGGTGCAACCTGGATTCTACATGGGTACCTGTATGGCTTCCCAGAGTCAGGATAGACTCGTTTACCTTATTCTTCGGTATAGAAGAATACCTCTTAATAGAAGGTTCCGGCTTTCCTGGATATACAACCATTTCTTCTGTAATAGGCAATGAAACATCAAAAAATTGACGCAGAATGAAACCCCCATTCACTCGTTATCGATACATCAAAGCTTAAGTGCAGTCATTTTTGATAAAATGCAACCGCACCTTGTTATAGAAAAGGGTTTAAAACATTAAAAACTCTCCTCTGGCAGGAAGCAAATTAAACCTCCGGTTGGACTGCATTACACTATTATATATTTTTCACTATATATTCTGCAACTGCATTTCCGACTTCCATTGTGTTGGCCATTCCCCCCAGGTCAGGAGTAATTACTTTCTTTTGAAGCACATGGGCTATTGCCTCATCAATAATTTGAGATCGAGGTTCCCCCATACATTCCAGCAGCATCTTTACGCAGAGGATTGCAGCAAGCGGGTTTGCAATGCCCTTTCCGGCAATGTCGGGTGCGCTACCGTGTACAGGTTCGAAAAAAGCGTATTTATCTCCTATATTGGCGCTTGGGACAAGGCCGAGACTTCCGACAAGGGCTGCGCACATATCACTCAAAATGTCGCCGAAGATGTTTGTTGTAACCACAACGTCATATTTTTCAGGGTGCATCATAAGGCTGTAAGCCATCGAGTCAACCAACATATCTCCGTATTCCACACCGTTAGCATTGGCAATTTCCCTGCAGACATCGAGGAAAAGC
>DASXVB010000237.1:0-13835 GCA_036504475.1 Methanosarcina sp. | reverse complement strand
TGGTTCCCCAGGTAAAGTATGCACAGCCTATAGGACCGTGGACGATGTGTACCATGTCCTTGATCGGCCCGAAGACTACACCTTTCGAACCCGCAAAGGCACATCCGCGGTTTGTAAGGATGCCTGGAATTACCTTTTCATCGGCGTCGATATGCTGTTCGGTAGAGCAGTCCCTAACAACTATGTGTTTTCTTCTGTTCCTTGCAGCCTTCTCCGGGAGCACTTTTAACATTTCATCGACAAGATTTTGTTTGTCTTCAATTCCTGAATCTATCTCCGCTCCCATTACATCAACTCCTTATTTACGGTCGCTTCTCCACTCTCTCCAGTCCGGATGCGGATTGCTTCAGCAACGCTTGACACGAAAATCTTTCCGTCTCCTGCATTTCCAGTCTGGTTAACCTCTATAATTTTCTGGACCACTTCGTTTACATTTTCGTCATCCACAACAATGGTAAACATGCGTTTTGGAATGAAGCGAATACAGGTCTCAGCTTCCTTTTCCGGATTTGGCAGAGGGGGATTAAATTCAAAGCAGAGTCCTCTTTGTTTTCCGCGGCCCATAACTCTTCTTACGGTAAAAGAAGGAAAGCCGCACTCAAGAAGGACATCTTTAGTTTTCTGGACTTTATTCATCCTGATTATCGCAGTAATTTCTTTCATTGGATTTTCCTCCGAAAATCCGGCTTTAAAGTCCTGGTTTTCCAGTCCTTATGGTATAGGCTTCCTCCACAGGAGTTACGAAGATCCTACCATCTCCGTATTTTCCAGTTCTGGCGGACTCCATTATGGTTTTTATAGCCCTGTCTTTATGTTCATCTTCTACCACAAGCATGAGCATGGTCTTCTGCAGTTCGTCGTAGTTGATATCTGCTATATGGATCCCTTTCTGCTTTCCTCTTCCGAAGACTTCCATTTTTGTAAGGGAAATGCAGCCCTCTTTTTCAAGACTTTCGACAACTTTAGTTTCCATGCCTGGCCTGATAATCGCACGTATCATCTGCATAGTTTTCAGCTCCTCGCATCTCAACAATTATAGCTCTACAATTCCGAATTCCACCATCATGGCTTCCAGTTCTTCCATTGGAAGCGGAGTCGGGACGACAAGTTTGGTGTTGTTCTGGACATTGTTGGCAAGGGTCAGGTACTCTTTTGCCTGGTTGGACTCGGGGTCGAAGTCAATTACAGTTTTTCTGTTGATTTCTGCCCTCTGGACAATGTTATCTCTGGGTACGAAGTGAATTAACTGGCTTCCAAGTTTCTTTGCGAAAGCTTCGAGGAGTTCACGCTCTCCATCCACATTTCTGCTGTTACAGATGATGCCTCCCAGACGGGCTCCGCCTTTGGCAAACTTAGCAAGTCCTTTACAAATGTTATTTGCAGCATAGATAGCCATCAATTCCCCACTGGCAACTATGTAAATCTCTTTGGCTTTTCCTTCGCGAATGGGCATTGCAAATCCGCCGCATACGACGTCACCAAGCACGTCGTAGAATACATAGTCAAGATCCTCGGTATATGCCCCCAGGTTTTCGAGCAGCCCGATTGAAGTGATAATTCCTCTGCCCGCACATCCTACACCTGGTTCAGGCCCTCCGGATTCCACACATTTTATGTTGCCAAAGCCTGGCTGCACGACAGTCTCAAGATCAACGCCTTCATCTCCTTCGCTTCTCAGAGTATCAAGTACGGTCTTCTGGTTCAGGCCGCCAAGCAACATTCTGGTAGAGTCTGCTTTCGGGTCACATCCTACAAGCAAGATTTTATTGCCCATGGTCGAAAGGGCCGCAGTCAGATTTTGCGTGGTAGTGGATTTTCCAATGCCACCTTTTCCATAGATTGCTATTTGTCTCATCTTTTCCTTGCTCCGTAGTCTTCCTTTACCACAGGAAGCCGGTAACCGATGTACCACTTAATATTATATATAACTTTCTAATCATTGAAAACTCTATAATCAAATATTGCCTTTGTTTTGCGGGTATCGGGAAAGAGTTAATAAACAATTCCCTGTAAATTGAAAAACTAAAAAGAATAACAGGAATACTCTTTCATGATCCCCAAAGCCTCTTATGATGTAATCATTGTGGGTGCAGGCCCTGCAGGTTCTACAGCCGCCCTGTACGCCGCAGAGAATGGTGCCTCAGTTCTTCTTCTTGATAAAAAAAAAGAGATTGGGAGTCCAATTCAGTGTGCTGGCTTTCTTCCAGATGCTTCAGAAGTCCAGGCCTTGCTCCGTGATTCCAGGCTTCCGGATACTCTGAAAAACTACCCTGACTCCTGCGTGCTGCAGAGAATTGAAACTCAACGCATCGTACCTCCAAACTGCAATATAAAAGAGTTTGCTGTCAGGGGTACAGTCCTCGATCGACGCAGATATGATCAATTTCTTGCCGAGCAAGCAGCAAGGGCAGGAGCTGAACTGATGATCAAAACCCGAGTAACGAAAATTGAGGGCACAACCGTTGAAACATCAGGAATCTTTGGAAAACATAAAATTAAAGCAAAGGTTATCATAGGAGCCGAAGGCCCTAATTCTCTGGTCGCAAAATCAACAGGACTTGCCCTTAAGCCAGAATCAAGGGAAACCTCAGTTGCTATCGAATATCAGGTCAGGAATGTGGATATAGATCCTTCTGCTCTGGAAATGTATTTCGGGAAAGATTTTGTACCGGGTGGTTACGCCTGGATTTTTCCGGAGGGGAAAGGCCGGGCAAACGTGGGGATCGGAATCCGAAGTGGTATGGCTGAAAAAGGAGTCTCTGCAAAAGAATATCTGCATCGTTTTATGCGCGATCATCCGCTTGCAGGGCCAAAATTGAAAAACGGCATAATCATGAATGTGATTGCAGGCATCATCCCTGTAAATGGTGCTCCTGAAAGAACCGCAACTGAAAATACGCTAATTGTAGGAGACGCAGCCGGCCATATCTTTGCAACAAACGGAGGTGGAATTCCTCCGGCGATGGTTGCCGGAAAAGTAGCAGGAGAAACTGCAGCCGAATTTGCAGCCGGTAAATGCAGACTTGAAGAATATGATCGCCGCTGGCGAGCTCAATTTGGACAGGCACTTGAGACGTCGGTGCAGGCAAGGCAGCTCATGGATGGGATTATGAAATCCGATGCTCTCATGAATGCAGCTTTCAAACTTATTTCCCCTGAGCAGATAAAAGTCATGCAATGCGGGAAACTCCCAGGCCCCGTAAAACTTGGACTTCAAGCACTAAATAGGGGAAAGAAATGATTGAAAACATGTCAACGTTTGGATTTTGAGGAACTTATCCCCAAACCCTATAGGCGTGATCAACCGGCGCAACGGTTGGTTTACAGCTTTACATTTCCTTTTTTTCGGTAGCATCTTCTCCCCCTTTCTCTTCAGCTTTTACTTTGGATGCCTTTATCTTTCTTAATTCAGTTTCTGAATCCTCTTTATTGTATCTTGCTTCCGGGTAGACAGGCCGAATCTCAAGAGCTTTATCAAAAGCAGTAATAGCTTCTTCGTATCGCTTGAGGCCTACATATTCAAGTCCTATGAGGTTCCAAACTCCTGCAAAGTCAGGTTTCAACTTCAGAACCTTACTGAAATATTCTATCTTTTTTTCGGGGTCGGTTTCACTGGCCGCAAGTCCATACCATTCCTCTGCGGTTTTGCCTTCAAGTTTCTTTTTGAATAAGCTGTCCAAAAATCCCAATAGCATCACTTCCCATTCAGAAGATTGGTCTGGTAGGTAGAAATAGATAATGATTCTTTTAGCCAGAATAGCAAAAGAAAAAGAATATCAAAATGTGGATAAAAATTGTATTAAAAGTAGAATAAATTAGAACTTATAATAGAAAAATATACGAGTAGAGAATCAAAATATAACATTGAGAATATGGAACATTAAAAAATTTAAGAATTTTCAAAAAAGAAAAAATTTGGAAATTTACTGTGAAAGAAACTGTGTTTCGTTAAGTAAGCTTCCAAAGTCGGAATTTATCATCAATTTGGTAATATTTCCGGAGGTTGTTACATTATAGGTTACTCCTCGTTCGGTGGAATTTGCCTGCAGAGTCTGAATCTTTTTAGTGAAATTAGATTCGGGATTGAGATATATGGACGTCTGCGTGTAACTGCCATCATCCAGCTTTTTAAGCTCTATGTAGACCTTGTCGGCCGGGACATTAGTGGAATTCGTCTTTGTCGCAACTTCTTGGTAGATGCTTCCTTCCGGATTTGTCTGGGTCAGGAGATCATTATATTCTGCTGAAGCACTTGCATTTCCTCCCAGCACACCAATCACATTTTCTACGCTCTGGCGAGTACCAAGGATTACAGGGTCTCCAACCACGTTCCAGATGTCATAGGTATTGTTTGTCCTTGCAAGGAGAGTATAGTTATTGTATTGAATTGCTCCCCAGGGCATGGAAATTTTGTGATCTGGAATGTAGTGAAGTTCAAACCCATTACCGTCAGCATAACCTGCACCGTAGCGTTTCGTAACATCTGTCCCATACAGAGAGTACATCATTGTTATATTTCCAAGGACTTGTTCAAATGGTGTTCCTGTCGTTTTTTGCAGGTCTACATATGTGGCACTTACTACCCCTTTAGGGGACATGTTCAACCCGTCAGCAATGGAATTAAACTGATGGTGGACTTGCTTGCCAGGAATTTGAGAAAAAAAGATCGTATTGTTTTGCGCTCCATTCGCAGAAGAGGAGTTATTTTCACTATTCTGATTTTTTGAGCTGCCCATAAAGAAGATCGCACCGGCTGACAGAAGCATTGTTAATGCTAAAAAAATAGCCAGATACTTCTGGTTTTTCTTTGCTGGATTATTTTGTTTCATCAATGAAACCTCATAATATAGAGTTAATTTTTCTGACAGTAGAGATCATGTACTTGATATGTCTAAAGATATTAGCTAAACATACTGGTTTGAGATCTATTGGCATAAGAAGATTTCTTAATATTTATCTCACAAAACTGTATCCTGGATCTCAGACTGAAAATCAGGTTTAAACTGAGGTCACTTGCCTGAATAGATCTGCCGTCCTTTTCACTCAAGCGTAAGAATCTTGAGCATGTTTGTGCCTCCGGGTTTTCCTAATGAAGGACCCTGAGTGACTACAACAATATCTCCGCTTTTTACAAATCCGAGCTCTTTAGCTTTTTCCGTAGTCTCTTTTTCCCAGCTTTCAATTGTTTCTGTTACAACAATAGGATAAACACCATAGGATAGAGAAAGGAAGCTGCAGGTTTTCGGGACGCGGCTGAATGCAAGAATCCATGTTTCGGGCTTAAAGCGTGAAATCCTGCGGGGTGTTGCTCCGCTTCTTGTGGGGGTCAGTACAGCGGCAACCGGCAATTTTTGCAGGGCTTCATGTACTTGGAGAGTTATCACCTCGTCCACTGACATTTCCCTTGCCGTTATACCCTTGATCATCGTATCAAGGCCCCATTTTGTCCGAGAACGCCAGTCTTCTGTAGTTTTCGCAATTTTTGCCATCATCTCAACGGCTTCCACAGGATAATTGCCAACAGCCGTTTCTTCTGAAAGCATGACAGCATCCGTGCCATCAAGAATTGCATTGGCAACATCAGTCGCCTCTGCGCGAGTAGGCCTTACGTTGTCGGTCATTGAAGCCAGCATTTGAGTGGCTGTAATGACTGGAATTCCAAGGAGTTTTGCACTTTGGATAAGTTCCTTCTGAACTGAGGGAACTTCCTGGATAGGAATTTCGACTCCGAGATCTCCTCTGGCGACCATGAGGGCATCGGTTTCTTTTAGAATCTCCTGGATATTCTCTACAGCCTGTCTGCGCTCTATTTTAGCAACAATATATACAGATTTTCCTCTGGCTGCAGCAAAATTCCGGACCTTACGAATATCTTCTGCACTTTCTAGGAAAGAAATGCTGAAAGTATCAACTTCCTCACCTAGGGCAAACTCAAGAATTTTAAGATCTTTTCCTGTTACAGGATCAACAAAGATCTTTGCTCCTGGTAGATTTAGCCCTTTGTGAGAATAGAGCTGTCCCCCAATAAGAACCTTACAAAGCACATCTTTTCCCGAGATTTCCAGGCAGCGAAGTTGGATAAACCCATCGCTCAAGTAAATAAGACTACCTGGAACCACGCTTTCGGGAAGCTGCTGATAACTTACAGGAATGCGTTTTTCATCCCCAGTAGTTTCATCAACCGTAAGAGTGACTAAATTTCCTTTCTGAAGCGTGATAGGTTCTTCTTCCAGTTTGCCTATACGGATCTTCGGGCCTGGTAGGTCAGCAAGAATCGCAACCGTCTTGTCAAGATCTGCTGCAACCTTGCGGACTCTTTGTATTACTTCTTTATGGCTTTCGAAGCTTCCATGGGAAAAATTGATCCTTGCAACGTTCATGCCAGCAAGTACAAGTTCCCTGAGAACTTCTTCGGAAGAGGAAGCTGGGCCTATGGTGCAGACGATCTTTGTTTTATGGTCTGGAATTTGCATATTTACACGGCCTTTTGTGTTTAACCACTAATCAGCACTGCCTTTAAAAATTTATTTTAGAACTCTGACTCGATATGTAGTGTTTTTCATTTCCCCTTATATATCTTAAGGGCATCTTCGACACTTGCATCTTCAACAGTTACTGCATAAACAGCATTGCACATACGGATTGCTTCATCCAGAGACTTCTGGTGAATGTTTCTTCCGGTTGCATTTCCTTGAGCTCCGGAAACGTGAATCTGGTCATAAAGCTTTTTGAGGAAAGCTTCGGCTTCGTCGCTCGTACCACCTGCGCAAACTACTCTGGTACGCCCTGCGGCTTTGATAGCTTCCTTGAAGATCTCGGCAGATTTTGCTCCTTCTTTTTTCGGGTAATTGACCTTTACAAAGTCCGTACCAAGGCAGGCTCCGACTCCTGTTGCTCCTGCAATCAAATGCGGGTCTTTTTCTTCTTTTACAGCTTCCCCGCGTGGGTAAATCCAAAGCACGGACAACATACCATGCTTGTGAGCATCGTAAATTACTTGAGCAGCCTGGACAAGCATTTCGGCTTCGAACTCGCTGCCGAGATAGATTGTATATCCTACACCAAGAATATTAAGCCCGCTATTTTCCTTAAACTCGGCAACCTGATCAACGTCATACCAGAGGTTGCTAAAAGGATCAGCCTGTGCAGTCTCAACAAGATTGGTTTTGGAGTTTACCTTTACAAGATATGGCACATCTCTGTAGTCCATGCCGTAGCGAGAAATAAGCCCAATCTGGGTTGCAAAAACTCCAATTTTTGCCTGGGATGCTATCTTGAAAAGGTGTTCGGGGTCAGCATCGTCCTCAGGCACTCCTTCTCCATAAAAATCATCGTTAAGATGTTCTACCTTCTGGTCGCCTGCAAAAAGCATTAGTCTGCCTGTTCCCCGGGTTATTTCCATATAATTATTTACGTAAGTCTCTCGCATTGCTTTCGGAACATCTAGAGGTACAATTACATCTTCCTTATTGATTGAAACCATATTATATAAACCTCAGTTTTATTTGATAACAATTATTTGGATGAGTAGTAAATACTGTGAAACTGTATTTATCTATAATCCTTCTTACTATCTTATCTTCACATTTATCCTTACATGGAAATTTATAATATTTCACTAAATATATATAGGTCTATTCAAAAATTAAACTTGTGAATATTCTCCTGGAATATTTGACTTCCAAAACATTTTGCAAAAAGATGCTTGACTAAAAACTGGTATGTTTTAAAAATTTAAAAATTTAATCAATAGGTAAATTCATGTAAAATAGAGTATGAAGCAATTTGAGATAAACTAAATTGTATAATTTTATTAATAAAACAGAATCGAAATAGCATAATGATTATGTAATCAATAAAAAGAGTAAAGAATCTACGCCGCTTGCAGGGCTCGAACCTACGACATTCTGGTTAACAGCCAGACACTCTACCAACTGAGTTAAAGCGGCTTTTAGATAGAAAAGTTACTCTTGAACCTTTTTATACAAGAAGGTTCTTTGGATATAAAGTTTATGGGCCTGACCGGATTTGAACCGGTGACCGCTCGGTTATGAGCCGAGCGCTCTAACCTGACTGAGCTACAGGCCCTTATTGATTTGATGATACTATTTTCAGCTTTAATAATTTCTAGTATGACTTTAATAATAAGCTTTTTGCAGATGTATCTTATATTCGGGAAAGGTAATATAAGAAATAAGAAATGCAAAAATTTTACGCCGCTTGCAGGGCTCGAACCTACGACATTCTGGTTAACAGCCAGACACTCTACCAACTGAGTTAAAGCGGCTTATATTATCGGATGTGCTCGTTTTGCCCACCCTATCGCGAACATTCCTAAAGCGATAATCGTATTTATATATTTCGCTTGAACCGGTTTTTACAACCATATATCTGCGTTGCGAAATCTGACAACGTAGGTATTCGCTAACCCGAAACAGTCCTAGCCTAGTCAGTATCTATTATCTTCTATCTAATTTATTTCATTTTTACTTTTTTACCATCCGTTAGCAAATATGTTTATTGATTTGTGCCCAATCCATTGTTTATTCAATCACTAATTCAACTTCTTTTAGATTAATGTAACTATATATGCACTACTAAACAACATTGATTGAACTTTAGCTAACATCTGTAAATGAATGTCCATTAGATTGATACCTAATTACTAATGAAATTAAACTGAAACAGATGATCTAATAGCCATCTAACGTCTACCGCTAACATTTACAAACAAAGCTTGTCTCCATTTTTAATTTCCTATTATCTAGAAGCTTTTCCCACCACAAGGAAGCCTTTTACCTCATTGTCATATAAAAGGTATTTCTTTTTGACCCAAACCTTATATGCTTTTAGAAAGAATATATCTGATTAGCTTATTGTAGCATTATGCAGCGAGGTCGGACAGGTCTGATTTTTAAGCAATATGCTCGTTCAGCTTAAAATGACTTTATCTGAGGCCCTGTCCGGGGAATTAACTTATTTCAGAAAAGGTCAAAAACGGCCTTTAAATTATAACTTCAAGGTTTGGAGTCAGTTGCTTACCTGTGCTGATGAGTATCCTTTAAGATCCTTTGTATACTAAGAGGGTCTCTTTTCGGTTTCCAGGACTTTTGATGCCTGAATCTTGTAGTTTAAAAATGAAAGTTTAAGGGGGTTTATTTACGAACCGGCTAAAAATATGTCCAAAATGCCATGCTAAACTGAAAGTTAGCTCAGATGGAGAGACCCAGTACTGCAATATTTGCAAGTACTGGACGAAAGTAGGTACTGCAAGGCTCGATTCGATCATGATTTACGAGTGAGGACTCTGCGTGGAAAATGCAAATGTTTCGATGTTTTGCAGTGTATGCCAGACGAAATTGAAACGCCAGGTATTGGGTTCTAATGTATTCTACTACTGTAAGAACTGTGGATGTGTGAGTTCGGAAGCATATTTATCAGGGGAAATAAATGTCCTCAACTCCCAGAAACCAACAGTTGTAAAGAGAGAACCTTTGCTTTTAAGCTTCACGAAGGTTCACTAATCGCTTTAATTAGGCCTTACCTGGAAAAAAGGAGTTTAATAATCAAAAAGTTGGGAAAAGTTAGTTTTTTGAAGAGAGACAATAGCTCTTAAACTCAATTTCTTATTTTTGATAACTTCTCATTTACTCATTTTACTTTTATATATGGCTTTATAGTTGTATTACTTTTGATTCTACTAATTATTTTATTTTTTTGTTATATTTTAATTTTTTATTTATATTTTGGGAAGAATAATCACTGATTTTGTTGGTTAAAAATCCAATATACTTCACATTACCCCCTCAAAATAAAAAAAGAGTATATTAAGTATTAATTAAAAGAATACTTATTTGGGCTTTGTAGAAAACCTCTCTAAACCAGCTTCAAGAAGCTGAAATTAAATATGTAAAACGAGATTACTCATTCAGTTCAAATAAATGGACATTAGTCACCTCTGAGGATTTCTACAAAGCCCTTATTTGAAAAAGGAAAGGTGACAATAAATTGGAGTTGTTAAACAACGATAATTCTTTTAATAATTCCTGTAAAACCAGTTAGAAAGCGGTTTTTTCAATGTCCCGCTTTAATCTGTTTACAGACGTTTTCCACTTCGGCCCTGAAAGCCTCCTGGGTGATCCCATAAAGGCCTGCAAGATACATGGCACCACCAGCACCTGCACCTTCCTTGATTGTGCCTGTCTCATACCTGTGAAGTCCTTTTAACTCGGACTTTCCAAATCCAGGGTCTGCAACAAAGACAACGGATACACCAAGATTTCTAACAATTTCGGTAAAGTTTGCGGACTTATCTTCCACGACATATCGGGTAGTGGCAATTGCTAGCTTTTCCGTACTTAACCCCAAGTGTTTAATTACAGCGTACACTGCTGCCATCTGAGTCCCTCCAGCAAGCACAACACTGACATTAGTATCCTGGAAACCTGCAACAAGACCTACAACAGCAGGCATCATCGGATCTCCCATGCAGGCGATAGCTTTCATAGGATCATCTTTCAGGCAGCCAAAAGTCAGACCTGATGCTTTCAACCCTTCTTCAATAACTTGCTTCTTTAGCTCAAGGGGATTTTCATCGGCGCTGCTACTAACGTTTCCATCGTATCCGAGTGCCATTAAAACCCCCATTGCGGTTGTTGTGCCGCCGGGAATGCTTTCTCCGATAACTACGTGATCGACATGATTTCTAAGTCTCTTGGCCAGGAACTTTGCCCGTTCGTAAATTCCCTGTACGTCCTTGACTGCAACTGGTTCCCGAATATCCTCCCCGGGTTTTGCCTTGAGGTCGATGCACGGAACTTCCGGAGTTACAATAAGGCCAGAATTAATAAAATGATAAGGAACGTCCGTAAGTTTCAGAGCCGAGCGGGTCATAATTGCAGGAGTAGGGGTATCATAAGGAGGAGTCATGGGTAGAACTGGCACGCTGATAATATTCCCTGTTTCCATAAGTTCCGCATCTCCTGCAGGTGTATAGTCTGTAAGTTCAGCTGTCTTTCCTGCGGCCGAAAGCTTCGGGATATGTGCGGTTTTAGTACTGGAAAGTACACATAAAAACATTGGTTTTTTGGGTTTTGTAATTACTTCCGGTTCGATCCAGGCCATATCGTATCTCCTTCACGCAAGCGTTGAGCCACAAACGTTGCGCCGTTTGACCACGCCGCTGTTAGGGCTTTTTGATCAAACCTTTTCTCAAAAGGCTTGAGTCGCTTTCTGTTTTTAATTAAATTTTTTAAAAATTTGTAGTCAAACCTTTCTCAAAAGGCTTGTGTTAAGCATATAAAACGATTTTCTATAGTTAAGATGTATTTAATAGTTAGCAGAGCTAGATAAATGCAACTCTTGCCGAAATCCAATGAGAATTCTTCAACTTACTATTTAATATTTATCCACAAACAAATCTAATTTGATATCATCCAAATTAACTTTACTTTATTTTCTTTTTCTTTTCGAACTCAGGCACTCAACCTTAGAGAAGTTTTTATTAAAGATCAATTGAGTGAAGTCTTTGAGTCTGTTTTAACATTTAAATAATATATAAATTAAAGAATGGAGAATCTTAGCTTTAAAAATTCGTGCCTTAATTCGTTTCAATATTTTAGATATATGTTCACCTTAAAAATGTTCGACAATCAAATAAGATGAAAAAGTCTGAAAGTTATGTAATGGATAAGGGACATGATTCCAAAAAAACACATTGTATAATTAGATAACCTACTTTCTGCACTATTTTTTTATACATAATATTTTTCGTATTTTTCATCTATTGGTGCTCCTGTTATATTCAGTTGATATTATATATTAGATACAGATAATTTATATCTAATGGGGAAACAAGGAGCAAAACCAAAGTTTACTTATGTTTCTTGTCCTAATCAAGATTGTAAATTTTACGGTATTTCTGGGAAAAGAAATATCATAGGCAACGGTGCCTATCAAATCAAGAACAAGAGAGTTCGAAAATATATTTGCCACGAATGCAGTAGAGTATTCAATGATCGAACTAATACCTTCTTTGATAATCTGAGAAAGGAGGAATCAATTATCCTGTTAGCCTTGAAAATGGTTATTAAAGAAATGTCAATAGAAGCCATTGCTGATGTGTTGGAAGTTAATCCAGCTACGATTTGCAGATGGTTGTTTCGCGCAGCGAAACAATGTGAAAAGGTAAATGAAGATTTGATGAAAACCTGAATATTTAAAAAGTTGAAATTGCAGAAGCTTTTCTGAAAAAATACGGAAAATGGGGTAAAATTTCCAAAAACCGAAAAGAGAGGAAGACCTAAAAAACCAGCGTTAGCACCTGATAAAAACCTGAGATATGCTTAGATTATTAAAAATGAATCTATGGAAAAAAAATACACCTGCAAAAGAATATGGAATAACTGAGAATAAATGGACATTAACAAAGTTGTTAAATTACAGATGTAGTAAAATATCAACTAATTGAGAAGGGAGCACCAAAGATACTATTATCCCGGAAAATCTCATCTATAAAACGAAACTGGAGTTATCACTTAATGTCTTTCCTGACTAATTTCCTTCTAGGGCTCGGACTTTCAATGGATGCATTTGCGGTTTCCATGTCCAGCGGCACGACGATAAGGCCTTTCAGGCTAACTGATGCCCTCAAGTTAGCTCTTTTCTTCGGGGGATTTCAGGCTTTCATGCCTGTACTGGGCTGGCTTGGAGGAAACGCAGTAAGCGGCTTTGTGTCTAACTATGCTCCTTGGATTGCGTTTGGGCTTCTTGCTTTTATCGGAGGCAAAATGATTTATGAAGCGCTTTACGGAAGCCCGGACGGAAAGGTAAATTCCCTCAATTATTCGATGCTTTTTATGCTTGCAATCGCCACAAGTATTGATGCTCTTGCTGTAGGAATTAGCTTTGCCTTTCTCAATACTCCTATTCTCGAACCTGTAATTATAATCGGTTGTGTAACCTTTTTCATGTCTTTCTGCGGAGCAATTCTGGGATACAGGATCGGCCATTTCTTTGAGCACGAAGTAGAGATTATTGGAGGCCTGATCCTTATTGGGCTTGGCGGAAAAATTCTTGCTGAACACCTGCTCTGGACTTGAGAAATCTTATGAATCTGAAAAAAGTTACGCCAGCTTCATATACCTCAAAATAAATGCAGGTAATATGAAGCTAGCTGTAATCGAAGGCGACGGAATCGGCAGGGAGGTAATCCCTGCAGCTATCAAAGTCCTTGATGCTTTCGGGCTTGATTTTGAGAAAGTGCCTCTGGAAATTGGCTACACCCGATGGGAAAGAACAGGAACTGCAATGTCAAGCGCCGATTTAGAAACCATAAAAGATTGCGACGCCGTCCTTTTTGGAGCAATTACTACTGTGCCGGATCCTAATTATAAAAGCGTGCTTCTGACAATCCGAAAAGAATTGGATTTATACGCAAATATCAGGCCTGTAAAACCTCTTCCCGGTATAATTGGGGTTACTGGGAAAAGTGATTTTGATTTTATTATTGTGCGGGAAAATACCGAAGGGCTGTATTCGGGAATCGAGGAAATAGGTCCTGAACTTTCTTGGACAAAAAGAATTGTCACCCGGAAAGGATCCGAGCGAATTGCAGAATACGCCTGTAAGCTTGCAAAGAAAAGGAAGAACAAATTGACCATTGTCCATAAATCCAACGTCCTGAAATCCGATAAGCTTTTCCTCGATGTCTGCAGGGAAATTGCCAATGCTAACGGTGTGGAATACGGAGATATGTTGGTTGACTCGATGGCTTACAGCCTTATGATGCACCCTGAAAAATATGACGTTGTGGTTACAACAAACATCTTCGGCGA
>DASXVB010000236.1:0-12719 GCA_036504475.1 Methanosarcina sp. | reverse complement strand
CTAATAGTAAATGGTGTTTAATTTGTCCTCTACATGGAAAAAAGTTTGATTTACGTGAAGGTTTGGGGGAACGATAAAGTTGCCGGCACTTTAGTTTCACTCAGCAAAACTGTGCCCAGTATAGGTATGCTTTGAGGTAACCCGCCCAGAGTACAAAATCGTTCCATTCTTCAAGATCTAACTCCTCTGCTCTCAAATATATTTTATTCTGAAAAGTTGAAAAATCCATATCGTATTTTTGTTTCATTTCGGCTATCTTTTTGTCGTAATAATCAGTCTTTCTTTCGGCCTTGTTGTGCACAAACCCCTGCAAAACTCTTTGCTCTTCTTTAGATAAATTGACTTTGGCCATACTATCGATAGGCCTAAGGAGTTTTCCAGATATTTTTATGTACTGACTGTATTCGACGATATCTCCCAATATTACCACCCATTATTATTCTGTCCCTTCCACTTTAAATTAATTTGCTTATTTTATCTTTTTTTATATTAAGTTCTCTGGAGTTTAATAAAAAGAAATTTAGAAACTAGGAAAATATTCATTATTTTCCTCAGCAGATAAATATTTTGTACACTGTAATGTAATGAATTTATGTATCCAAAAATTTATAAAGTTTTTGGGAAAATTTGTAGAGATAATGGAAGATCTGACATCAAATATTCAATCTTCTATCGTTGCAAAAAAATAAAATTCTTAGACTGAAGAATGGTAAATGTAAGAAGAGCGTAAAGTTCTCTCAACGTCGCCCCAAACTTTCATCAAAACTACCTCCAAAACCTAACTAATAATCTGTTAACATTTTTTAAGAATTGTCTGGGAATATCGGAGAACCATTTTACTAAAATTATTTTAAATAAAATAGTATCAATTCTTCAGAAAGAGTTATAAATACAAAAGGCTATAGACAGGGAAATTGTCCTCTAATCATAAAGAAGTCTATATTATTCGGTTATAAATACAATTAATATTTATAAGTTTATTAGCATGCAGATTATTATTTACATATCTTAATTAAAATTTACATTTAAATCTATTGAAAATAGAGATAAGAAAACAAACTTTAGGCTACTCAATTATACAGTTATTACAGGAATTTCTTACTGATAGCAACGGGTTCGGGTAATAATTTAAAAGGTTTCTTATAATCTTACTTGATTATTGCTCTACTTTGAGGCGCAAAAAGTTCATTTAATTTCTGAGGGCTCGTGAATTCAAGAGTCGGTTCTAAAAGAGTCTAATTAATATTGAGCTCAAAAATTTGCATTTTAAAATACAAAAATGGATTTAAGCAGGAAATAGTAACTCATGAATGCAGTCTCATTATCTAACTACAGACTCCATATCCCTAAAATAAAATATATCTTGTTGATGTTCTTCAGCACGCGAATAATTTTGGATATAATAGGAGTGCTATCTCGTAAAGTTTTATCAGTATATGGGCCGGGTCAACTTATCTGGACAATACAAGATTTTCTGAACGTATGGGGAGTTTGGGATACAGCCTGGTATCTTGATATTGCGCAGAACGGCTATTCAACAATTCAAAACCAAGTACATCAGACTAATATTGCATTTTTCCCCCTATATCCATTAATTATGAGATATCTAGGTTCAATTATAGGAAATAGCTATATCGCTGGCTTAATAGTATCAAACTTTTGTTTAATAGTTTCCTGTATTTATTTGTACCGACTAGTAAATCTTGATTATGATGAAGATACCTCCGTTAGATCAATAAAATATCTGCTTCTTTTTCCGGTCTCTTTCATCCTTTCGGGAGTTTTCACCGAATCTCTCTATCTTGCTCTTACTTTGATTTGTTTCTATTATGCCAGAACAGGTAAATGGTACCTAGTTGGAATCACAGGATTCTTTTTATCCTTAACAAGGTCTACTGGTGTTCTTATCGTTTTACCTTTGCTTTATGAAGGTCTTATGCCCTTGCTAAAAGATAACAAAAGCTTAAAAAACCTTAAAAGCTCCTGGCATCAGATACTGCCTCTGTTTTATCTCTCCTTAATTCCCCTAGGCACAATTTTGTTTATGATCTTTAATTATTATCTAACTGGAGATTTCATGGCTTTTGCACATGCTCAGGTAATGTGGCAAAGACATCTTGGAAATCCTCTGGTGATTCTAATTATGGGTTATCATGGGGATATCTATACAGCTTTTGAAGCCGCGTTTGCTACTATTGCTATTTTTATTGTTATATTGTTTTACAGAAAGATTCGGTTTTCTTACTGGATATTTTTTATGTATTCTATTTTCGTCCCACTCTCTACTGGGATTTGGTCAATGCCTCGATTCATTCTTGTAATTTTTCCAATTTACATCCTTTTTGCAAACATTACTAAAAACCGCATTTCAGAAGATCTTGTTATGCTATCGTTTGCTCTTCTTCAGGGTTTTTTGATGGTGTTCTGGACTAATAGTTTCAATTTGGTGGTATAAATTGTGATCTCTATGAATTTCATACAAATCTTACATAATTTATTTTTTGAATATCAAATTTAATATAAGTTGGAGTTAAAAATGTATACTCAGTATGAACTAACAGTAATTATTCCCACTTTTAATGAAGAGGTCAATATTGCCAGGATGATCGAGGCTGTGAATTCAACCCTCTCATTAAATAAAATTCGTGGGGAAATTCTTATTGTTGATGACGAATCTCACGACAAGACTATTAAAATTGTCGAGGAGCTTATGCTGAAATACAATAATTTGAAAATTATTGTTAGGCAAACAGACCATGGACTTTCACAATCCGTGGTTGAGGGCTTTAAGCAGGCAAATTCAAATGTTTTTATGGTAATCGACGCTGATTTTTCCCATCCTCCAGCATTAATTTCTCGCTTTTATGAAGAAATAAAAAAAGGAGCCGATATAGTCATAGGAAGCAGATATACCTCCGGAGGAGGCATTAAACAATGGCCTCTTAAGCGTCGGATTTTATCGCTTGGAGCAACTGGCCTTGGAAGAATACTATTTCCTGGAGTTACGGATCCTGTTAGCGGATTTTTTGCCCTTAAAAAGAAAGTGATTTCTGGAGCTCAACTTCAACCTAGAGGATATAAGATCCTTATGGAGGTTCTCGGTAAGGGAAACTGGAAATCAGTTATTGAGATTCCGTTTACATTTACGGACCGACAGAACGGAGAGAGTAAGCTCTCCTTTTGCATTATAACTGACTATATAAAACAAATTTTAAGTATCGCTAAGTATTCTATTGTTTTCCGTAATAACCATGTCTGGAACGAATGGGAAAAAATGGGAAAATTCTGTTTTGTCGGATTATCCGGGGTATTGGTCAATATGGGTTCTCTGTATTTATTTACTGAATACATAGGCCTTTATTATGTCATATCCAGTATAGTAGCAATTGAAATATCTATCCTAAGTAATTTTCTCCTGAATGACTACTGGACATTTAAACTGAAAGATGAAACCGACAAATATACACAAAATCGATTTCAGAGATTCTTTTCTTTCCAGTGTATCTCAATTGTAGCGCTTATAATTAATATTGGAATAATGTATTTCCTGACAGATTTCTTTGGTATCTATTATCTGGTTTCAAATCTCATAGGGATAGTAATTGTCTTTTTATGGAATTACCTGATAAACAGACATGTTACATGGAAACTGAGGACTTACTAATAAAAGAGAAAAAGGAATAAATAACATGTAAGTGCCGCGAAAAGCAGCAGGAAAATTCAATACAAAGTATTGCTAAAGCCCTCGTTTGTCACAATTTGCCACAGGCTTTCTGGATTTCAGCGAAGATAACTACGCTTAAAATCCTTTATCGCGGCACATTGATATCTGAATATGATAATCGACAATTATGGGCTCTACCCCAAGTAAAGCTCTAATGGAAGTTTCTGCAACTATTTTCAATAGTATAAAGGCTTTTTAGCACCACAACGGCTTGCTAACGAATCTTCAGGTTTTTCCCTTTTAGATATCGGAGATTCCTGCTGTACTTTCTGTATTGTGATGCTTGCTTTCCTTAACAAGCCTGATTTTTCTTTATTTTCCAGACAATCTGCAATAATATAAAGTACCAGATCCGCAACAAACTTTATAACCTCCTCGATTTTATCAACAGAGATTAGATCAATCATATCGTCTGCTGTATGAAACAAATCACAAGTGCCAGCGGAACTTATTGCAATGCTTGGAATCTTTCTCATCCAGAAATGAATATGGCCGCCTGCAGGCCAAGGGTCAACCCGAATAACCCCAGGATATTTTTCTTTTAAATCCAGGGCGGCATTAATGAATTCTTCAGGACAGTCAAAAAATGCAAGATTGCTGGTTGAAGAATAGTGCCCAGTGCCATCAATGTTTATTGCAGCTAGCATGTTCTCGAAATCCTGCAGGTTTTTCTTAATATATAGAATTTCTCCAAAAGCATAATATTCCTCCCCGTTAAAGGCTACGAATTCAAAATCAAAGGGTAAGGCTTTATTTTTCAATTGGTCCTTAAGTAACTCCACAACCGTTAAAAGAACTACTATCCCGGCTCCATTATCCGCCGCGCCACTAGTTCCATATTTAGTGTCAAGGTGTGCACAGAAAATGAGCTTCTCTTTTCTGTTTTTGCCATATTTCCCTACCACATTTGCAGCGTGACTGACTTCAAATTTAGTTTTTAGAATTAACCTGATGCTTCCTTCTGTGTTTTTCAATAATTTCATGCCATCAATATATGTAATGATGGTATCGCAGGTCGCAGTGTCAGATAACAAACGCTAGTAGCCTGGTCTCTGTGCAGTAGTTCCAGTGACTCCGAAGTCTTGGTAAATAACACAATCTTCTGAATTTCTTCCTCTAGCTGTTAAAAATATAATTATTGTATATTGCTGCATTTCAAAATTTGGTTGTGTACGTGAGTTATTGACCAATTCTGAAAAAGCAAGTACATTCATCTTATTTGATAATAATGTAGAAAGAGTCTTATGTATACGTTTTCAATAACTCAGACCAACTATCCAAAATTTTGCTTCTTGGTAGAAGCACGATAATAGAAATGGCTGGTCACTTTCTCACTTTTTGAAGGTTCAGGCTTCCATACCTCTACTCTATAAAATACTCTTTTCAGAAATTAGAGAGTTTTTAAGCCCATAACGTTCAAACTTTATCTTTACCATTGGATAAATTTTCCCACATTATTCAATCTTTATAAAAACTTTGATTAATATGATAAAGCTTATGTATATAAAACGATATATACTCAATATTTCGTATATGAACATTAAAGACGTGAGTGTTGGATAATAAAAACTAACAAAAAGTGAGTGTTGGATAATGAAAACTAACAAAAAAGTAGCTTTAATATTTTTAGTGCTTATTTTGTTTTTAATCATTGTCTCATCGATTGCATCCGCTGCTACTCTAAACGTAGGATCCCACGAAAAGTACAAAACAATTCAAAGTGCAGTAAACGCTGCAAAAGACGGGGACACTATAAAGGTTGCATGTGGCACATACCATGAAAATGTCAAGATAAACAAATATATTTCTTTGATTGGAACAAAATATCCAAAAGTTGATGGCTTCAATTTTATCTTGAGTGGTAACCAGGTAAATGGGTTTTCTTTCCAAAAATACGGTATTGACGTTGAGTATAATGCTGGCGGAGAAATCATCAAGGATAATTATTTTTATAACTGTGGAATTAGTTTAGGCGGTCTCATCGGCGACACTAAAATAATCAATAATCAGATTACAAATGGAACTATTCATTTATATGATACTTTTCAGGTAACTATAACTGGGAACACTATTTCTAAGTCAAACTGTGGACTGTATATAGGCGACTTAGCGCATTTGCCTACAGTTACTAAAAATACATTTAAAAATTGTACTCATGGAGCTTATATATATACTATCGATGGTGATCCAGGGAAATTGAGTACATTTTCAGGTAACAAGTACATAAATAATAAAGTAAATCTTGGATGGGGCATGACAGGAATATAATTCAAAGAATTTATATTGTTTTTGAGAGAAGTTTAATTTCTTCCAATTTTTCTTTTTTATTATTTAGTAACTCGAGATAATGTAATAAAACCAGACAGTAATACGTGGTGTATGCAAGCAATCTTTTGAAAACATTAGTTTTCAGTATAAAATGTTCAATTATATAAGAAAGTAGGCTTTTTTCACAAGTTGAGTTCACATAGCTTTAATTAATACTACGAAGAAAGGTCGTGCACTATTAGTTAGTTGATGTTATTTCCAAAATACTTTTAGTGGTGCATCACGCCTTTTTTTAATTTAGTAAAGTTAATAGCATGCTTGATGCACTAAACGTCATGCATTTCCAGCACTGGAAAATTAATTATGAAAACATCAACCACATAATGATAGACGACCCGAAGAAAACAAAGACTAAAAATATAAAAAATGGAATTTCTGTCACATTTAACATATATCAAGTATGGAAAATTAAAGGCCTAATATTAGAATCCTATCAGAAAAACAATAACTTCAGTTGTTGAAAAGAAATTTCATTGAAAGTAATAAATAATATGGAGTGCCGATATGACTGAAAGACAGGTCGAAAGCGTGATTATTGAAATCCCAAAAGGGAGTCGGAATAAATTCGCATATGATAAAGAAAAAAGACAGATAAAGTTCGATAGGATGCTTTCTTCTTCAATGGTATATCCCTCTGATTATGGTTTTTTTCCCTGATACTCTGTCACTTGATGGTGATCCTTTAGATGCTATGGTTTTAACATGGGAACCGACTTTTCCAGGCTGTGTGATAGATGTATATCTTGTAGCTTTATTTGACATGGAAGATTATAAAGGAAGAGATCAAAAAATACTCTGCGTTCCAAAGAATGACCCTATGTGGAATTATATTGAGACAGTTGATCAGGTTCCACCTCATCTATTTAAAGAGATTACTCACTTCTTCCAAACCTATAAGAATTTAGAGGAAAAACGCGTGAAAGTTATCGGTTGGAAAGACCTTGAAACAGCAGTCACTGTGCTTGAGGATGCAAAATCTCGTTATATTGAACATAATAAATAACCACAAAAATTTTTAACAAATTTCTGATTTCAAGATCTTAGGATTCAGGCAAACGGGCATCTAGTCTTGGTTGCTCGCATACCAGTAGAAGATAAGCTACCGGAGCCAAATCAGAAAACACTGTCTGTAAAAATTTGGTTTAGGGGTTTTCCTAAATTAACTTTTGGATATGAACCACCTGTTTATGCATATTCTCATTTTTGGGTTGTGTACGTGAGTTATGGATCAATTCTGAAAAAGCAAGCACATTCATCTTATTTGATAAAAACATAGAAAGAGTCTTGTGTATAAGTTTTCAATAACTCAGACCCACTAACCCTTTTTGTTTTAAATTTGATCGTCCTCTCCAACAATCCAAAATATATTAATATGTTAACAACCTAGTTAAAGTTATGACTTCATTATGGGAACCAATAATGGATATGTGGGAAATGCTGAAATACATTCCAGGAAGCATATATGCCTTAGTATACATTACATTCCTTCTTATGTGTGGATTTATAATAGGCATTGACATATCTATCGAGAGAATTCGCTCATTTTTGTTTTATGCCACATAACAGAGTGACAGTCTTCAGAAATCCCGAAAGGATCGCAGGGCAAAAAGTTTCTATAGAATATAGCGAAGTTTCAATAGTTGCAGTGGATGCAGTAGCTCCAATGGTCACGGTGGCAATCAAGGCTGCAGAGATTACACTAAAAATTAAAGGAAATAGAAAGGTTTTCTAACAAAGTTCGTCTTGAAAAATAGTAAATATTGCAAAGTCTCCATATAAACAAATTTGAATTTACAGAGATTTTAGTATACTCTTTTATTTCAGGATTTAGTCTTATGATTATCTATGTTTATCATATTAATAGTCACGTTTGCTTCTATTTTATCAAGCCTATCCTCATATAATCTACCATTTATAGATTTTCCTGCGAGGAAATTGTTTTTAAATACACCAATACGACGGATTAATTCAACATTTTCTAAATTTACTCCCTCCAATCTCCCAGTTAACAAAATCTGACCTAATGAATAATCTTTCTCAAGTTCAAAATCATTAAATGATGTTACCGGATTATTCAGGGGGCTAATAATAGTATCATTTTGCGTAAAAGGGTGTTGGATCATCGGTTACTTGAAATGTACAATCCTTTCCAAAAGTACCATAGATTGAATATTTGAATCCATATTCTGTTAATTCCCTTCTATCTTTACTCTCTTTTAGTATGTTGCAATGTTTTGATACCATACCAGATTTCTATCAACGTTTCCTATATTTTGAAAGTTTTACAGGGTTTAGGAGTGAATAGGGCAAGATCACATTCTCTTTGGAATGAAAAAGCCCAGATCGAGTTAATTCATACTGAGTTCCAACAATAAAGCCTATATGATTTTTTTTGTCTGGCGCGCACTTTGAATTGGTGTCTTTGCCGATGTAATCTAATGCTCTCCGTAACCAGTCAGTCTCTCTTTCATTTTCATTTTTTCTGATGGATGTTATTTCATTTAATGCAGATTTAAAGCTTAAGTAAAGATTTCGATGAACATCATAACAATTATTAAACTATTTAGACAGAATATAATATCGATATGCGGGTAAAACCATTTAGGTTTAGGAGCATATCTAAAATCTGCTCTGGTTTATTTTCGCCGTTGACTACAATATGAGCTGATATTCTAAAGACAAAGTTAGTCGATGAAGATATTTTAAGAACGTGTTTATTTCCTTCTTTAAAAAGTAATACATAAGAAGTCCTTTATCTTCAAGATCTGTATTTGCTTGATAAATTACAGATATAATATCCAAAGCTTTCTGACACGCTTCAAAACCGTATTTTTATATTTGATTATGATTTAAAGAACTTGAGCATCTTGCAACAATTGAAATGTCGCAATTTTCAGTGTCACAAAACGACTTCCTGTCTACCTCGAAAGTAAATTGGAAAATTTTGCTGATTTTACTCATCGGTATAAGAAAGAAACCAATTCTACTGTCAAATCTTTGATTGGAATCTATATTCCTCCGTCGTGGTTATAAGATATGAGAAACCCAAAACACAACGGGGTTCCACATTCACAATGTTTCTCCTGTAGTTGAGCGTGAAGTATTTTCTCCCAGATAGTAGACATAGTTACTACAGCATCTCTTTTGTTTGTAATCTTCCCATGAATATTGTGCATACTAGGTTATGATATTTTGACGTCTTCTACTCGCTTCAGCGAAGGAATGAGTATGAATGGAAACTAGGTGCAGTCATCACAGATTAAGAATGACCATTAAGTGATATGACGAAGCTTCACACATAGATAATAAAAAAGATCTTGTGAGCTGCAGATGAGAGCTACCTGCAGCCCTTTTGGAGATCTGTCTGGAGGTACCAGTGTTCGATTGAGAAAGAGGTTACATTTTCGAGAGATGAAGCCCTTTTGCGGAAAATAAGAGATTGTGCGGATCTGGGAACATTTTTTAAATCGATCACATGATACCTCAAAATTATAAATAAAACAAGTTTGTTATATATTTATTGGATATATGCTATATATATTTATTTTGGCTATTTAGTTTTTGAATTCTGATAATCATATATGTGGGTTGAATCGCACCAAATAATTGCCCTGATCAAGTATTAGTTTCCTCCCTGAATGCCCTTCAAAGCTCTAATAACGACTGAGATGAAAATTAAAAGTACAAAAATACCTACAATATTGATACCGTTATTTCACATGCTTGCATCGGTTGTAGCATTTGCAAAATCTCCTTTTTTGTTAATTGGCATTACCTTTGAGACTTTTTCACCGATTCCAGGGCTAAGGTAACAGACAATGGTTATTATCATTTAATCCTATACAGAGGCCCATCAATTCAGACATGCTTGACGATAATCTTGATAAATAATTAGATAAGAGCAAACTTACACAGAAATAAAAGAAGATTTGAAAAAGCTGGATACTGTAGATATCTTGCAAAAGAAGGTATAGTTGCAAAAAAATGTATGAATCAAATATTTAAAATAATCGTTAAAAAGAAAGTGTGAGGAATGAGATATTAAAAAATTGTTAATATTTGTGAAAAGTGATATTGAGAATGCCAAAAAAGTATTGAATTTTCTCATTTAAGTCAGCTTTTATATGACCTAATTTATTCTTTTTTATCACATTTAATGAGTAAAGGAACATAAAATAACTTTCAAGCATTTTACTCCTTTACTAACTGCCTAGAAAATTATGATGCGTTTAGTCTCGTTTACAAAAACAATACGAAAATGGGAAAAGGAAAATACAGGGTTGAAAGCCCTTAAAAATCAGGAAAACAACTTAAAATGGGAAGGTAATGGAAATGCTGTACAGAAAAATGCCACAGAACGGAGACGAACTTTCAATACTTGGATTTGGGTGCATGCGCTTTCCCGTGAAAGAGGACGGTACAATAGACGAAGAAAGAGCTACCCATCAGGTACACTATGCAATCGATCACGGTGTAAATTACATCGACACGGCATGGCCGTATCACATGGGAGAAAGCGAGCCTTTCCTTGGGCGAGTTCTTGAAGGCGGATACCGAGAAAAGATTAAACTTGCTACAAAACTTCCATCATGGGCAATTAAAAACGCGGAAGATATGGACCGAATCCTGAATACCCAGCTTAAAAGGCTCAGGACAAATCATATAGATTATTACCTTGTGCACGGGCTTGTGGGGGTTTTGTGGGACAAAATGAAAGAACTTGATGTTCTGGATTTTCTTGACAGGGCAAAGGCTGATGGTCGAATTATAAATGCAGGTTTTTCTTTCCATGGTTCAATTGAGGATTTCAAACAGATTGTCGATGCATATCCTTGGACCTTCTGCCAGATTCAGTATAATTTTCTGGATAAAAAACACCAGGCGGGAACTGAAGGGCTTGAGTATGCCGCTTCAAAAGGCCTAGGCATTATTATCATGGAACCTCTGCGCGGAGGGAAGCTGACAAACCCCGTACCTTCTGAGGTGCAGGAAATCTGGAACGAAGCAGAAGTAAAACGCACCCCAGCCGAATGGGCTCTTCGCTGGATCTGGAACCGGCCCGAGGTTACAGTCGTGCTTTCAGGCATGAATGAAGAATCTCACATAGAAGAGAATCTAAAAATAGCCAACGAAGCCTACCCCAACTCCTTGACCAAAGCTGAAATACAGCTTGTAAGGAATGTGGAAATGAAGTATAGGCAACTTATGAAAACAGGTTGTACTGGCTGCAGGTACTGTATGCCCTGCCCTTCAGGCGTTGACATTCCTAGCTGCTTTGAGATCTACGATAACTTCTACCTATCAGGCAATGAAAAAGAAGCAAAACTGATGTACGCGGCAAAACCCGGAGGAATTATAAGAGGCGAGGTCCCTGGATATGCCTCCCAGTGCGTGCAGTGCGGACAGTGCGCTGAAAAATGCCCGCAGCATCTGGATGTTCCTTTTCTGCTTGAAGCCGTGACGGAAAAATTTGAGGGAAAAGACCTTAAGGGATGGAAAGTTATGGCAAAAAAAGCATTTGGGAAGGAGTAAAGGTCAGATGCTAAAGCACTGATCTTTTCAACCTTTTAAAGCATCATCTTTTATATAACATCCCATTTGTACTTTTGATTTATTTTATATTTCTGATTTGTTTTATCGCCTTTTCCCTCAGCATTCCTTTCCTATCGAAAAAGCTTTTCCAAGATTACACCCAACGCCATAGTAGCTTCTATTCCCTGGGCTGTATATAACAGGTTTGATTTTCTCAATATCAGGATTTCCTTTCTCATCTAGCATGGATTCATCAGCTTTGATGTCTAGAATTTCTCCTACAAACAGAGTATGAAGCCCTATTTCAAGGGTATGAAGGAGTTTGCACTCAAGGACAAACGGAAACTCTCCCACATATGGTGCAGGCACAAGCTCACTTCTTACCGGCGTCAGGCAAGTTGCCTCAAACTTATCTTCGTCCCTTCCACTTGCAATGCCGAAATGATCGGCTTGCTTTACATAATCTTCTGATGGAATACTGACCGTAAATGCTTTGTTTTCCATGATACCGGCATAAGTATAAGTCGCTTTTCTTAAAGATACGCTGACACATGGAGGGTTTGAACAACAAATTCCTCCCCAAGCTACTGTCATAGCATTTGGTTTTCCATTCATGTCATAGGTTCCGACAACCCAGGCTGGTGTTGGAAATGTAAGTGGCTTTGCTCCTATTGATTGTTTCATGCTTTTACTTTTCTTTTCTATAAGATATAAATCTGTTTTGTATTATCAATAGGCTAGGTTTCTATAAATGGCTTTCTTCTTAATTAATTTAACAGAGAATCTTAAAAGAGTATATAAATAAAAAATGGTTTTCTCAAGACTTTGAACAGTACACTATAAATAAATAAATAAATAAATAAATAAATAAATAAATAAATAAATAAGTATGAATTTATAGTCCCTGACTCAACAAATTACACTTTTTATTTGCGGATTGAACATTTCCATCCATTTCCTTGCAAACGATAATGACTTTTCCACTTTCATAAACTCATTTTTTATAATGTTTCTTAGATGTTCTTTAGATTGAATAAATCTGACAGATACTTCTCGTTTTATCGTTTTCCATACAAATTCTACAGGATTTAGATCTGGTGAATAAGGAGGAAGAAACACTAGTGTTATTTTTAAT
>DASXVB010000235.1:0-3240 GCA_036504475.1 Methanosarcina sp. | reverse complement strand
AACAAAGAAAACTTTTTCATTTTAATTCCTCAGGTTCATTTTTCGTTCGTTTTTCGATTCTTTCGATTTTGCCATCTCTGATATACACGACTCTTGTCGCGTATTTTATAATATCCAGGTCATGGGTAACAATAATAATTGTCTTTCCTTCTCTTTCGTGTAGACCATTTAAGAAATCTAGAATGTAGTTTCCCTTGGTATCCAGATTTCCTGTAGGTTCATCTGCCAGGATTATAGGTGGATTCACAGCCAGAGAGCGGGCTATAGCCACCCTTTGCATTTGTCCACCAGATAATTGAGACGGTAGATTTTGTATTTTGTCGGAAAGACCCACAATTCTGAGTAAATATTCAGCGCGTTTGCGCCCTTCATTCATGTTAGCTTCTTGAAATTCCATAGGCAGCATTATGTTTTCTTCAGTATTTAACGTAGGAATGAGATTAAAACTCTGAAAAATAAAACCTATCATTTCACCGCGAATTCTGGCAAGCTCCGATTCGGCAAGATTAGCTATATTTTTTGAGTCAAGATAAATAGTACCTTTAGAAGGTAAATCAAGACAACCAATGAGGTTCATAAGTGTACTTTTCCCACTTCCACTTGGACCCAGAATCACAAGGAATTCTCCTTCATTGATTTCTAAGTTTATACCGGCAAGTGCAGCAAACTCAGTATCGCCCATTTTGTATGTTTTCCAGACATTTTCCAGTTTTATAAATGGACTGACTCCATTTTGAGATATATTTACTGTACTAGAACTTTTAACAGAGTCACCAACAGAATCACTGTATGGATTGTTTTCTAGCCCCTTTCTTATATTATTTCCTTTTGAAGCATTATCTGATTCATTATAGAAACCTATTGTTTTTTCGAATGAAATAATAACTTTTGAGGGATTAAAATTAAATTTAAGTGTATCTATTATTTCAGTAAGTGTCATGCCGGCCTCGGAAATATTAAAAGAGTGTTGTAAATCAATCAGCTTAATACAATTTAATGCTCTAAATGTGAATTTCCTTTTCAATAACGCTTGAGATTTGCTTATTTGCTTTTATTGTTGCTTTAGAAGTTAATTGAGAATAATTGAGAATTCTAAACCTAATTTGTAGTTATGGCAGCAGTGTCAAAAGTATATCTAGTGAGCTACAGGAGTGGTAGATGCCTGCAACCCGATATGCAGTTTCTCGAGGTAAATGCCATTCATTTGCATCGCGTGAGTAGAAAAATCAATTAAAGATAGATTAGGAGAAAGCCCATCAGAGTTATTATTCATTTTCTCAATTCCGAATAAACCCCATATATTATTTGGAAGAGAAAAGTTACCGTTTCTGTAAACCTATAAACGTAAATTGAGATGACTAGATGATTGCAGTAATCATTTTAATGTTAACAGATTCCTTAACCGAATGCAAATGAAAGGATTTCATTAATTCTACTATCAATTAACTGCCAGTAAAACAGTAAATGTTTTTTTATTTGTTTTAACATATTAATTTCACTCCTAACATATTAATTTCACTCCTTTGTTTGTTTACCTGTATTATTATTATTGTTAATATATTGGCTAATTTCACTTCAAATTATACTAATAGTACATTAAACAACAAACAGAGTTCTTATAAGCCATAATAATATTATGAATCGATAATTTACATTATATCTCAGCAACTTTTTTTATATATCTTTAGACCTATATACATATATACATATGTATTCACTAAATATCTTTCTATATGAATATATAGTATTGATGGATACTATAAATAGTTGAACATGTATGTTGATGTATTTGTTCGAGAAAATCAAATTTGTTTTTAATGTTGATGTTATCAACATGGACATCGAATAAAGGAAAACTTTCAAATACGGTTCCTGGGGGAGAAAGGAGGAGCAATCCTCCCAACTTATCCGATATTTACATGTTTATTCTTAGATTTTTTGCAACGGAACCGCAATTCATTTATTACCGGAGGTAATTGTCGGATAGCCTTTTTAGAATGAGATGGCTGAATGCAATTTGATTTTTTCAGTCCCTGAAGATGGAACAGTGTAATATTCGTCAATCTCTTTTCTGTAACAACAGACGTCTCCTTCTATAAGCTGGATTCTCTGCATTTCAAGGAACATTTCTATCCATTTTGAAACCGTACGCATGTAAGATTTGGGTATCTGAATTACCTCAATTTTTGGACAAGCTTCAATCAGTGCAAAAATGTCCTTATTCGAAGGTCTGAAAGCCAAGTGAATAATGTGTTCATTAGAATTGAGAGTGAAAATCTTATCTCTGGAACGAACTACTCGAATTTTCATGTCTTCCCCCAATGTAAAGTTTGTTTATTTTACTTCAATGTAAGTAAGGGTTCCGTTGCAAAAATCTGGCTGTTTTACAAAATCAGTTGAAATCTTCAAGGAAAGTTAATCCTTTTCATTATGAAAAAAATGACACATAAAGGTGAAAATTATAGTGTCAAATTGTCGAAATATTTTTTGCAACGGAATCCAATAAAGTAACACAAAGTAACTCAAAAAATATTTTCTCAATATATTTTTTGGATTAGAACGTCTTCCAGGCAATTATTTACTCACATGCCCTACCGATCACTTTCCCATTTGCGTTAATCCATCCGTTTTTTTCGTTTTTTCTTAGTGGTCTGTGTATTCGCTTTGATCCATTAATTTGGGTTTGTTCTCTTATTTTCGTGGAGTTACAATCTATAATTATTAATCTATAATTATTCCCAACTTATTTATAATAAATTATATGAAAAATTGGTTTTGAACAAATATTATTTTAACAAACAATATTTAAATATTAATTATGATTCATACTTTGTCAAATCTTCGATTGCTCATATATATTCCTTAAAAAATAACTGTATTTGTCGGAGTCTTTGTAGCCGCTGTCATGGAAGCTATGGAACACTAAAACATTGCTATAATCCCCATAGTAGGCACCAAAACTGGTTCTGTTGCAGAAAATCTGGCTGTTTTACAAAACAGGTAAAAACCTTCACATTTGAGAACATTAATTATTCTGGTTCCGTTGCAACAATCCAATTTTTCAGAATACTTTACTATACGAACTTTTTGACAAACAAAGTTCGGATTGTTGAAGAAATCTTGCAGGTTTTTCTATCCTATTCCTCAGAAATAAGCATTAAACACGCACTTATTATTATTACATTCGTATATCAATTTTGAAAGCAAAAAAGCTAACATTTTTGGTCAAAATGCTGTCTT
>DASXVB010000234.1:0-2453 GCA_036504475.1 Methanosarcina sp. | reverse complement strand
AGAAAGACAGGAAAATTAGATGAATACAGGATAAATCCGGTGATCTTTCACAAATTTTCCGGATTTATCCTGCTTCCCAACCTCTTTTTTGTGAAATCTTTTAGATTTCACCCCAATTTTTTACTTTAGAACCCAATTTTTTTGGGTTTTTTATTTTCATCGGGATCGGATATACTTTGTTTTGACCAGTGCCCTGCAAGGAAAGCTCCGGACAGGTTGTGCCATATACTGAAAATAGCACCTGGAAGTGCTGCGACAGCAGTAAAGTGCTTTATCGCAAGAGCAACACTCAAGCCTGAATTCTGCATTCCTGTATCGATTGCAATGGTCCTTGCTTCAATTTCACTGAGTTTCATAGCCTTTGAAATCCAGTAGCCGCCTGCAAGCCCAAGCCCGTTATGCAGGATTACTGCAAGCAGTACCAACGGGCCGCTCTTTTCGAGATTCGCGCTGTTTGTCCCAATAATCACAGCAATAATAATCACTATGGCAGCGGCTGAAATTGCAGGAAAGAGTTCTCTGACCGCACTTATCTGTTTCCCAAAGAAATAATTAATTGCAAGCCCCAGCACTACAGGCACAACTACCACATTTACAACACTTACGAGCATGCCAATAACATCGACTTCCACAGTCTGCCCTATAAAGACCCATGTAAGGAACGGAGTCGCCAGGAAAGCCAGCAAGGTAGAAACCGAGGTCAGAACTATTGAGAGAGCCACATCCCCTTTTGCAAGATAACAGATTACATTGGAAGCCGTGCCACCTGGACAGCAGCCTAACAGGATAACGCCTATCATAATATCGGTAGGTAACTTTAGAACAAAGCATACTATCCATGCTGAAAGTGGCATAATGGTGTACTTCATTAAGGTTCCCAAAAAAACCACTGATGGTCTCTTCAATACTGCAAGGAAACTGTCTACTGAGAGGGTGACTCCCATTCCTAACATAATCAGGCTTAGAAAGGGTACGATAAGCCCCTGATGGGGGGCAAAATATTCAGGATAAACATATGCGACGGCAGACAAAAGTACTGCCCAGAGAGGAAACAACGATGTAAACTTATCAAGTATTTTTTGATACACTCTCTCACCAGATTTGCAGCATGAAGCCCGTATCTGAAGCGTAAGTAGTAGGGATTAGCTGAGTATTCAAGAAATTAAACACTTAGAGGTGAATATTTTTTAGAGACTACTTTTTATACAGGCCTCATCTGCAAGAAATGCTTTTAATTGAAATCGAGAACTGAATATCAGCCTCAATTAAAAAATAAATAAAAATTGTTATTTAAAAGTATATTTATTCCTTTACGATAAATAATAAATTATTACTTAATTTCGAAACTTTGTATAAGCTCTGCTTTCAGTCAAGCATACCAAGGTGTGCCTTTTCCACTTCTCTGCGTATCGACTTGCTATCTATATATACAGGCTCTGCCGATACAATGCCCCATGAGACTGGACGCATACCTTGTAGATATGGGTTATTTTAAATCTAGGGGACGAGCCAAGAAAGCTATCCTTGCCGGAGATGTTAAGATTAACGGCACGGTAGTGACAAAGGTCTCCAAAGATGTTTCTACTGAAGATGTAATCGAAGTTACTGAGGGCCTGGACCAGCCTCAGGGCTATTTCAAACTCAAGCTTATTCAGGAAGAAAGCGGGATTCTTATACCGGGGGATAGAGTTCTTGACCTTGGATCCAGTGCAGGCGGTTTTCTTCTTTTTGCTTCGAGAATTGCAGGCTATGTGAAAGGCATCGAATTCAGCAAAGACTTCAGGAGCGAACTTGGAAAAATTGCATATGAGAAAGAAAACGTTGAGATTATATTTGGAGATGTTTTCACTATACCCCTGAATTTACTCTCTGAAGAGCCCGTAGATGTTATTCTTTCGGACATGACCTTAGAGCCTGAAGACTCAATCAAGGCTCTTTCTAGAGTACTTCCTCTGCTGAAACCCGAAGGAAAGCTACTTCAGGTCATCAAAATCCCCAAAAAGAAAAATCCCAAACCCATCCTAAGTAAAATAGAGAACCTTGGACTTGAAATTCAGCAGGTCATCAATCCCAAAAAGCAGGAAATCTATGTGGTCGCAAGAAAACCCCTGTCAGAAGAAGAGCTTCTCAAAGAAGATAAGCCCGAAAAAAAGGAATTCTGAGGTATCGAAAAGGATGAACACTGATGGAATAGAGAATTCTGATAGAATAGAGAGTTTCGGGGATTCTTTTCCCAGCAAGCACGAAAGCACAGAAACGCGACCAGATTCACATCTGAATTTTGGGATAGGAATTTACGGCCGCGGAAGACCAGTTCGGCTCTTCGTTGCAGGTCTCCACGGAGATGAGTGGAAAGATACAACCGGACTCCTGAAAAGGATCAAACCTCCGGAAACAGGTACTTTGGCCTTAATTCCATTCGTAGACTGCGGAAGGTATATTTCAACCCTGAA
>DASXVB010000233.1:0-5187 GCA_036504475.1 Methanosarcina sp. | reverse complement strand
GCCAGATGAACTTAAAGGTATTCTTATAGGAGGGCATTCCCCAACTAAAGAAGAGTTCAATGAAGGTGAATTTCTACATTACGAGCTTCAGAAAAAGGTTCTTGGACTGTTTGATACAGAATATACGGACGAATCAGGTTTTTCTGAGTTAATAAATGCAGCAGAGGATACTCTCCAGGGTATTGACCTAATTAAGCAAAAGAAAGATCTTGAAATGTTTTTTAAAGAACTCTCTACCGAGTCTGGTAAAGTATCCTATGGAGAAGACAATGTAAGGGCAAATCTTGAACTAAAGGCAGTTGATGTGCTTTTAATTTCTGAAGACCTGCGATATGAAAGAGTAACTCTCAAATGTAGTGCTTGTAGATATGAGAATAAAAGGACAAGAAAATGGAAGTACAATGAAGCTGTTCCTGTGGACGGAAATTGTCCTGAATGTGGTTCTGCACTTGAAGTCATGGATGTTATTGATATCGTTGATGAATTCTCAGAACTCGCTGATAAAGGCAATGCAAGGATTGCTTTTATATCAACAGATTTCGATGAAGGTTCTCAACTTATGGTAGCTTTTGGCGGAATTGCTGCAATCCTTCGATATAGCACAGCAGTGTAGTTTAATTCAGAAACTCTGGATTACATAATTTCCAGTCGCCAATAGTTCATCTATTGTTACAAAATTAAATCCTTTTTTCTGTAATTCCGGGATTGCTCTGTCTAAAGCCGATACAATCCCGAAGTTTGCCTCATGGGTTCCACTGTGTCCATCGTGACATAAAATAATTGATCCGTTTCCAGTATTTCTCATTATGTTATTGTAAATATCTACTGGTCCACACATGTAAATGAGAGGTCCGTCAAAAATAACAGCAGGTTCGGTAGAACTATCTGCTGAGCGACAGCTCCATAAAACGGTTTTGAGGTCAAGCGCTTTTGCTACATTATTTACTCTATCGTTAATGCTGCCATAGGGAGGACGGAAATACACTGGGGGTTTTCCGATCAAATTAGCGATTACATGTTTTGTTCTGGACAATTGATTATTAAGAATTTCTTCATCAGTAAGTCTATGAAGAGCTAGATGATCATAAGAATGAATGGCTATGAGATGACCTTCATCATTTGCACGTTTGACAACTTCACTGCCCGTTATGTATTTACCTGTACAATCTTGAGCAACAATATTTTTGTCAATGCAGTAACCAAGGCAAAAAAATGTAGCTTTAGCTCCATACTTTCGAAGCACATCAAGAATATACGGAGTTACTCTGCCTGGACCATCATCAAAGGTCAAAGCAATATTAGGGATGTTAGGATTACCTTTCGCAATTATTTTGTTTGACATCATAAATACCTTGTAAGTTTTTGTTTGAGAGTTTTTGTTTGAGTCAACGTAAATCTTAATAGTAGCCTTTGGAAAGTATGAGGGACGTTTGTCTTGAGTTTAACGTAAAAGATAGAAAAAGCACATGTATTTTCTAGGGTTCCCATTATTGTTTGTATATGTATAATGATTGCTTCTAATCTCTTCTGTTTACATCATAAAATATCAATCATTTTATATTAAAGAAAAGAAATAAATAGATGATCACATCTAATATTAGAAAAAAGCATTATTAAAATAGAGAAAAGCCACCTCTGAGATGAAAAACAATGGATAAATTAGAGAAAATATTAGGGAAAACTGCACAGATGACAGTCCTTAAGAATCTTATTGAACGACAAAACGAACCAACTTATCTTTCAGGAATAGCTGAGGAAACTGGATTGTCACATGCAAGCGTATCAAGAGTTATCACACCTTTAGTTGGATCGGGAGTTGTTACAGAAAAACCCTTCGGAAAGCAAACTCGAATTTTTCAGTTGAACATGGAAAGCGAAGCTGCAAAGTTGGTAGTAGAGTTTTACAATAAGATTAACCAGATAGAAATTGAAGCCTGAACAATAATAAGCATTGGATGCTTCAACTTCCATCTTATTTTCTTAAACCTTTGCTTATCAGGTTACTATCGTTTATAAGGCTTCGACTAATCGTATTCTAGGACTACAAAATTAATTTCCTTCTACGAGCCTCTTAGCAGTTCTCAAGATCAAATACTCATTATATGCTCCTAAAATCAAATATAAAGATTGCAGATACCTTACAAGGTATAATCTATCCCGAAATTATTCTTCATTCCAAACTTAAAGCCTAATTAATCAATAAGTCTTCAACCATTTATTAGAAGTGGAGAGAATTGTATATTTTACCTGAAATAAAGGCAACAAGAGAATAAACGAAAATCCATATACGAAGAATGAATAACAAACACAAAAATAAATCCTGCTCTATAGCAAAAAAGAGTGTAACGGCAGTGTACCTAAAGTTCTGTAAAATTGAAATTTATATTCACGAATAGGTTGTACCGTAAGATCTGTGCATGATGGGGATCACCCTCACGAGAAAGGCAATTGATTATGCAAAGCTTTCAATCGGTCTACAGAAAAAGGAATTAATGCGAGGGATAGGATTCGAACCCACGAACTCCTACGAGACTAAGCCCTCAACTTAGTTTAAGATATAGCACAGATTATTCTGTTTTGACAAAAGTTAAAAGAATGAGTCAGCTATCATTAATAGAACTTCTGGGCAAACTGATCGTTCTTGAATACGTTTATACTTTGTATGGACCATAGGAGTGGCAACCTATAGAAATTGAAGACTTACTTAAGAGATAGGCTAAATAGTATAAGATTTATTAATTTGATTAAATATCAGGCAAATTAGAAAACTTGGTATCTCAAGTAATCAGAAGAGATATATTAATTATAAGAAAAAATAAAATGAGAAACAATTAGATAATGGAAATAGTATTTTATTCTGCCGAAAAAACACAGCCTGCCTTGATTTCTCGCTCAGGCAGACTATTTTTGAAAATATTTGTGTTCTTCAGTAATTGTAGTGCTTTACTGAGTGATAAAGAATCACAACAAAAAAGGCGACTATCACCAGTAAGAAGCTGAAGTAACCAACAGGATCCCAGACAAAACCTATCCCTGCACCGCCTTTATCCCAGGAGACTAGTACAGCTCCTTGGAGCACTGTAGGAATAACTACACATGCGAAGGCCAACACGAAAATAAATACAATGTCAAAGACCTCTGTAATAATGCTTTTTTCTGTCATTTTTTCCGCCTCTTCAATCGTAGTATCTGAACTCGAACATGTGGTTCTTTATCGATTTACGCACACTTAGGCAGCCAATTGATTCGATTACAATAATCAGGCCTGCGAAGATCCCGTAGAGATAAAAGAAGTTTCCAGAAATCGCCCAAGTTTCTAAAAGTACCCTGTAAAGGACAAATCCTTCGACGCCTACGAGTAGAGCAAGCATACCGATGATAAGGCCGGTATCTCCATTCAGTTTTCTGTAATATTTACTTTCTATTGCTTGCTTAGTCATTTCCAACGCCTATTACCTCCTTTTCTAGCCCTGTATTTTCCGAACCTTTAGGAAGAGGCCACCCTATTTCAGCCCAGTTATTTTCTGCGGTTGAACTACTGTGCCTGTGACTAAAGTAGAAATATGCAATGCCATAGAATACAAAGGCGAAGATCAGATTATACTTGTAGCCCCAAAAGAGTGTTGAGAGAATTGTTATTGCGATTGCAATTGCAAAATAAGCAATATATGGCTGAAGAGGGCCCACAAAAGGCCTGACCTTGCTTGTTGTTTCAGGGAAGAGCCTCCTGAAGCGGATTAGAGAGAATGGGATAAGCACATAGCAGAGCAGTCCTGAGATAATGGAGAAGGTAATAACCTGATCCAGGAAACCGCTAAAGGCAAATCCAATTGCTACAGGCATTGTAAAGATGACAGCTCTATATGGCGTATTATATCTTGGGTGTACTGCCGAGAACCATGAAGACACATACTTGTCCCTTGACAGAGCAAACCAAGAACGTGAAGAGTCACAGACACAGCCGTTTGCACTGGCAATACAGGTTAGGAAGGTCCCAAGACCTAGGCAGCAATAAATATAGATATTTTGCTATTCTGAGCCGCTTCGAAAAGCGGATACACAGAAACTCCTAAAAGATCCGCAGGAATCAGTACTGAACAAAGGTAGAGAGTCATTGCTGCTCCTATTAGTAAGGTTATCATGCCTGCCTGCTGTCCTAGAGGTACTGCCCTTGAAGGATGTTTGCATTCCTCGGCACACATTGCTGCTCCTTCTATCCCAAGATAAAACCACGGCCCGAATTGTAAGGCTGCAAAGAGCCCTATTATTCCATTTGGAAGGGCACCCTGAGAAAGATATTCAGGATGGATGACAACTGTTCCAGAGGCTGTTGCAAAGAAAAAGGCCACTATTGCAATGAAAGCTATCATGGTTAGGACAAAGTTCAAAGTCAGAGCTGCAACAACACCTCGGTAGTTAATGAAGGTCAAAAGTGCAATAACAAGTAACGTAACAGGAAAAACCTGCAACTCTGGGAAGATACTCTGTGCAATAACTGCAACAACAATTGCATCTGCTGCCTCAAGTGCTATGTACTCCATATATACTGCAAGTCCCACAGTGGCTGCCGCTCCAGGCCCGATAAATAACCTTGCCCAGTCATAAGGTCCTCCTGCAAGTTTAGTTGCTGATCCGAGTTCGCTGGCGCATAGAGAAATCATAACATACATGGTTCCTGCAACCAACATGGCAAGTAGGGAACCTAAAATTCCTCCTTTTGCAGCGGTAAAGTTCCAGCCCATATACTCTCCGACCAGCACAATACCAACTCCAAGAGCCCATACATGGAAAGGCCTCAGAGTTTTCACTAAACTGGCAGACTCATGTTCAGACATGCCGCTCACCCCCTTCTTTTTGAGACTTTACTGGCATCCAGCACGACCCAACCCATAAGTCCAAAAGCCAGAAGATATATGAGTCCGTTTACCACAATCCAGATATCCATTTTTATATCCTCTCTTTATAGTAAATAACTACATATGTTCCACTATCGGTGAAAAAAATCCATCCAAATCAAAAATTATGTTTATAACAGTTTACCTGAATTTTAAAAAAAATTAGCCAGCGAGACACTCGCTAGCTTTGTATTTTGATATTAGGCTTCAGGTTCAACTTTCAACTCAGAACTCAAGTCCTAGTTCTTCTAGCTTCTTTCTTGCTCCGTCGTATACCTGCATATATTCGTCA
>DASXVB010000232.1:0-8077 GCA_036504475.1 Methanosarcina sp. | reverse complement strand
CGTTTGCTTCTCCATGGCGTCTTTTCCCTTGCAGATTGAACAGTTCAGGGTACCATTCTTTTCTACGTTGTCCCGTGGGCTTCACACCTTCCTGTTACCGGGAACGCATGCCACGGTAGGGACACCTTAAGCGGATAGGGGGCGGATTGATCCGCAATCTTCTGACACAGCTTCTTGTCGCACGAGAAAACAAACACATAGGCAATTGTGGAAAAATCTGCCTAGAAATGGTAACTTTCGTTATAATTATCAGACGATAAAACAGAAGTCATGTTTTTAGTATTATGACTTTTAGTAAAGTTGTGTCAATTCTGCATACAAAAGGTATTTTGTCATTTTTCAGAAAATCTGCAATATTTAGAAAATGCATAAGTTTTACCAGGTTCTGTAAAGTCTTCAGGGGGTGGAATATTCATAGGTTCGACACTAGCTGGAAAAATTTTTCATCCCTCGAAGACTTTACAGTTCCTCTTATGAAAATATTTAAGTATTATACTAAACATACAAAAGATATTTAGTTTGAGCTTTTAAACGCATTTAGCTTTTAATCGAATACAAATGAGTAATATAATAATTAGACTTGAACATTTGACTTCTAGTACGTATAGTACTTTAGTTAAGCTGACTAAATCTTGCAGTGTAATTCTATTTATTTGGATGGAGATATATGGATCTAAAGGACTCTAAGCCCCCTTCCCACGTTCCTGAGGAAAAAGCGAGAGAACATGCTCATTACTCAATAAAAAAATTCTTGGCTCATTCAACTTTCGGATTTGAATCTTGGGATAATTTTCAAATTGAGCATGAACCATTACTCATTAAAGATCTGAATGGTCATTTACTTTTTTACGAGTACACAGTTAATGATGGAAAGAAGCCTCTAGGCTTAATCAGAGTAGCTGCAAGCAAAATCATTGGATCAACCACCCTGCAGATTCAAATAACGCCTAGAGGATGGGATCCACATTTGGCCATTAAAAAGGCAAAAGAGAAGGTAAAAGAATATTTACCCAAGACTAAGATAATTTCGGCTGATTTCATAAGTTACAGCTATCCCAAAATAGGTGTCTCAATAAACGTAGAGGATTCAGAAATTGGGGAAGGATCTCTTATCTTCGATGCAGGTAGTTTCGATTTTGTAGAGCCTATAGGTGATTTTGGGCGAGAAGGTGCTATTTCGTGGTCATTTTATAATAGTATCGCTCTTCCAAAAGCTGAAGTACGCGAGAAGCGGTGGAATGCACTCGACAAGGAGATGGCATCATTAAAAGAGTCAGTTGAGGGATTAGGAGAAGAGTCTAGTACCAAAATCGATAAATTATCTTTACAGCAGAACTTGTTGGCAGCACAACATGATCATGCTATGAAAGTTAGCAGGATAGGACATAAATACAGACTAAAAAAAGATTTGGAAACAGAAACATGGACGATTAAACCTACCGAATTCTGTACTCAGAAAATCATTAAACATAGTCCACTTTTTTGTAAAAATCATAAAACTAACTCTGGTTTTAGCCAACAAAAAACTGATTATTGTGCAGTTGCCACAGGCCAGATGATCCTTGACTTCTATCGTTATTATTATTCACAGGATGAGATTGCATCTGCGATGGGTTATGCACATGAAAATGGTGGTTGTACTCCAGAGGGACAAGTAGCAGGATATACAAAACTTTCAAATAATAGTCTAAAAGCATCGGTAGATACTGGGCCCACATGGGATAAAGCTGCAGCTGAGATCGACGCTAATCGTCCTCTGAAAAGTGGAATTCCTGGACATTCAAGAGCATGCTTTGGATATAAAGTTGCCAACTTCTGGGATATTAACATGCCAAGGCCGATGTGGCTTTTCATATTTGATCCATGGCCTCCTAACTCCGATTTCTGTAAAGGTAATCACACGTGGGAAGACTGGTATTCAATTCCGCATACAAATTTCATATATGCCAGTCACATATCAAAATAATAAGAATTAAAATTATGATTCTGTCAACTCTTCGTCACCTTCGCTGATCCTGGTGACCGACCGAAGGCAACGAAGAGTTGACAAAGCCCCTTACTATTCGCCCTTATAGCCCAACTGGGGAACTTCTCAACAGTAAAAGGTATTAAATATTATAGTGAAGTGTTTACTGATGGAAAATAAAAAAAAGTAAATCCACTAGTAAAAACATTAACGCACTTATTGCATTTACGCAAATACCTTCAATAGTCTGTTAGAATATAAAATTAACATTCGGAGAATATAATATGACTAACGGAAATAAAACTAAAGCCAATGAATTTATAGCTAAATTGAAAAAGGACCCTAAATTAATGGATAGTTTATTGAAAGATCCAGTGAGTACAGTTAAAGCAGAAGGAATTTCTTTGACTCCTGAACAGGAAAAGTCGTTAAAGTCTCTTAGTAAAGAAGAACTTAAAGCCATTCCAAAAATAACAGGAGAAGGCTGTAGTTATAATTGCGGATAAATTGTTAATACATAAATGCATGTAAGATTGCTAGAAGATCCTTTAATTCATTTTTTACTACGTGGATTTATTTATTTTCCTTGTTTTTAACTTAATTTGACATAATTCATTAATTGATAAATTATTTTCTTACAAAAAACGTATTGCATTGATATATAATTTTTCAGGAAAATGAAAATAACAATAATCAGAGAACCCAGCACAAAAATTTTAATTGTATGAAGAAAACAGGAGCATGAAACATATTTATTCACTCTAATATTTATGCTTCTATCAAATTATGGTTTTAATTCACGATTTTACAAAAATTAGATAACCATTTTATGGAAGTGATTTAGTTGTCAGTAAATAGAAAAAACAACTATGATATACAGGTTACTTTGGAAACAGGTAAAATAACTTATACTAAATCAAAAGAAGACACAAAAATTTTGTTTTATGAAACTGAATCAAACATGAGATCTGAAGAAACTACTCACTTTGACTTTCCTTATTCTCAACTATTTGATCTGGAAAATTGTTTATCAAATGTTCGCTCATTAGAATTAAATATTTCTCAAACATGCAATATGAATTGCACATACTGTTTTGGAGACGGTGGAACTTATGGAAATTTGGGTATGATGTCATTCAAAACTGCTAAAAAAGCTATTGATCTATTTTACAATACTTCTAAAAAGAATAATGTTAGAGTGAATTTTTTTGGAGGTGAGCCTCTTCTTAATTTTAAATTAATAAAGGAAATAACCTCGTACATTACAAATCAATTTAATGATTATGATACTGAGTATTATATTACTACAAATGGTACAATAATAAATGAAGAGATCCTTGATTTTATAAGAGATTATCAATTTATTATTCAGGTATCATTAGATGGAAATCAGTTTTTTCATGATAAATATCGAAAATTTTCGAACGGCATGCCAACTTATGAAGTAATTATTTCAAACTTGAAAAAAATGAGGGAACTTGGTATATTTCCAAGAATAAGATCCACTTTTTGTCATGGATGCACTGAAAACAATTCGCTTTTGATGTACATAAATGAGTTGGATGCTGAGGTGCATATGTCCCCTGTACTAAGCAAAGGTAGGAACTTATTATTAGATCAGGATGATCTGAATATAATCTATCAGGAATTTCTTGAGATATTTGAAGATGCATTGAAATTTAGTAAATATAAAGGAGTGTTATTTAATAGAGATTTAAGAAACATGATACTACACTGTTTTGAGGCGGAAAACTTACCTTTTTTAATACCAAAGCCTTATTTTTGTGGAGCGGGTTCAAGTATGCTGTCAGTAGATATATCTGGAGACATTTATCCATGTCACGGATTTATCGGCAACGAAAAATTTAATTTAGGAAACGTGGATACTAATATAGATATACATAAGTTAAAACAATTTGTAGACTGTACACATATAGCAAACAAAAAAGAATGTCTAAATTGCGATACTCGAAACATTTGCGGTGGAGGGTGTAGGTATTATTTCTATGAAACAAATGGTGATCTTAATTCACCTCATGAAGGTTTTTGTGGCTTAATGAAAACGCTATATAAATTGGCCATTATATTCTACGTGAATCTAAAAGAAAAAGGGATACCTAAAGAATTGGTGGAATCTACTATACTTATAAAATTAAATGATATATTAATGGGCAATGAAGATGTAGGTGCTCCAAAAATTTACAGTTGATGATTGTGTGAACTAGTAAATCAATTCCAAAACAAGTTTTAATCCTATTTACTTTCATTAGGGACTTCGGTAGTGTACCTAAATTTCCGTAAAATTTACTCTATACCCCTTATAACTTGGAAAGTTGCTGTCATATATAAACTGACTTTCCGCAAATGTACATAAAGATGTTATCTCTTTTCTTGATATAGAAATAATAATTTAAAAGCAGACCCATTCTTTGAAGGTTAGTTTTGGGCAAATCGGCAAATTAATTCTACACTTGTGTACACCTTCGGACAGTCGGATAAACTTGTTAATAAAGGAGCTTTAAAAATATGGATATAAGAAAAGAATTTAGTCAAAGACTTGTGACGATAATTCAAAAAGAACTTAATGGAATTGAACCTCGTTTTAAAGATGAAATCCTATCAGTGCTAAGAAATAGAGGCGTTGAACCAGATAGCACTCCTTTAGATTTTCATTTATATTACGCTTTTTGGCTAAGTAAATATTTTGATATTCCAAGAAAAGAAGAAGTTGTAGATGAATTAACAAAATTTATGTTTTGGTTTGGTCATCATATATTTACTCAGGATGACCTTATAGATCAGGAATTCTCTCAACAGGGATTCTCTCAAGAAGATTTTTATAAAAATATTATTTATTCGGATTATTTCCTTTTGAAAGCTTCATTGATACTTAATGAATTTTTAGAAAAATCATCCCTTAATTTTGGCAAGGATATATTGAAAATATATGGGGATTATATCCATTGTCTTTTATGGGAAAAAGATCACATGAGATCAATGGGTGCGTATACGGAAGATGATGTAAGACTTCTTGGAAAGAAATTTTCACCCCTAAAAATTCACAACCTCGTTTTTACCTATTTGTCTCCTAATAAAGCTAATTTTGAACATCTTAATAACCTTGATTTATTTCTCGAGAATTACCATGTTAGTATGCAAATCATTGACGATATAAAAGACTGGAAAGATGACCTAAAAAACAAAAACTTTAGCTTTTTTTTAATGGAGGTTATTCAAAGCTACAACATGTTTGAAAAATTAAACGACATAGAAGAGTTCGAACGAATAATCTATTACTCGGATATTACTGTAAATACAGCGAAAAAAAGTTTGTATTATCTTAATATTGCTCGATCCAACATTTCGGACATGCAAAACATATATTTAAATGAGTTTATCAGAGAGGTAGAAAGAGTTATAGAATCGATTATTTTGAATCAAGAAATAAAAAGAGAAAATATGATTAACAAAATTAGTCAAATACTCTCAGTGGCAGTGTAATAAGGGTCACAAAGGTCACGTAATGAATGGGAAAAATTGTCTGTGGTGCAAAAATTTATTCCCGTTGTTTGGTACTATAATTCTTACCTTTATGTACTATTTTCCTGGTGGTGAGAATAATTAATAATCGCATTGTGAATAAGAACAAATTCCTGAAGGACATCCAGGAGATCCCTTCGGATATGCTCCTGAAGCAGGTGATTTTTTACCCAGCTCTTTTTACTAAACTCCAATTTGATCGATAGGTTTCTACAATTGCCATAACTTGTTTCACCCATCAGTAACTCCTCCTTATTTAAAATTCTTATGTATTCTTCTACAAGGGACTTTCCCCTTCCCAATATTTGGGCAATTTCGTCTTTTTTCATGGTTTTGCTTAACTTTTCTACCTTCTTGTACGCTTTAATATACCTATCACATGCTTCTTGTGTGTGAGTCATTCTCGCAATATCTGGCGTCTGATATCCTTTTCTGTATAGCTTTAGGATAATTTCGGTTCCGTTGCAAAAATATCTGCTAGGGACATAATAAAATAAAAAGGAAATAAAAAGTAGTAATATGCTATCTAATTCCTTGGCAGTTTACCGAAATTTCTGTAAATTCACTCTGCATATCATGCATAGGTTTTACAATAAAACCTGTGCATTGAATAAACTGTAAAAATACGCAGGTTTTACCACAAAAACTTATGTGTTAGTAAAAAAAGTATAATCCTGTTTTTATGATTTTAGATCCATAAGCTCTTGATAAGATGATATAGGGTAATATCAGTATTCTTCTTACATTACTTTTTCCTAAGCCTCCGTCCACCATACAGGCAGATCAAGCTTCCTAATAATCCAAAATCTGGAGCAAATCTTTTATTACTTGGCTCATTTCCACTTGAGTTATTGTTTAATTCTACAGAGTTTTTGTCTCTAGATACTGATAAATTTGCTGTTTTATTAACAATCGGCAGTGTTGTTGGTACAGCCAAATCTTCATGCACAAAAACCACTGGGACTTCTTTAATTCCTATAAGGCTTGCTTTTGAGTCAAAGATCTTATATATCTCGTCCATGAGAGGCCTTTCGACTGTCTTATTAACCCCCACCTGAAGAACACCATCAATGGTATAACCAAAAGATGTAACAGGACCATTTGGATACTCATATTTTGACATTTTCGAGATAGCTCCTTGATACACGTTGTTAAGTTTATCAAGCCACTGCTGTCTCTCTTCCGAAGTTGCAAAAGTGGGTATACTTCCATAAGCAGCAATAAAATCTGGATTACTTTTTAGTTCATCAAGAGTTCCTGGGCCAAAGGTAAGTGGTAAGCGTTGTGGAGTGTTATCCGTATTATTTGAATTATTAATACTTGAATTATCAATAATGCCGTCTTCGATTACATTATTATTTGTCTTACTTACTGTCTGATTTTCTTCCTGCAATTTCCCCTGAGCTTTTAGTTCTTTGATTACAGCATCTCTATCTGAAACAGAATGTTTTCCTGGAAAGCCAAAAGTCACATTAAAAAGCTGATTTTTAACATCTGCATCCTTTAACATTAGGAGTACAGATTCGTTCTTTGTAAATTCAGCCTCATCTTCAACCTATACATTTGTTCCTGTTCTTGTTTCTACTTTTATAGTATCTACTGGCAGAGGATTATAGAGCCATTCCTTAACAGTAATTGTGTATATAGTGTGGGCAGAGTATGGATTAATATCACTTACCGTGCCAATCGCTATGCGATCAGAATTTTCTATCTGGTAGGGGATTTCTTCTGTTTTTGAATCCAACATTGCTGATGTCAAGTTTGGCGTCAGAAGGAGCAAGATAAATGTAAACAGTATGGAAAAAGAATTTATTTGTTTCATCAAAAGCATCCTGTTCTTTATTTTAGGATAAAACAATCTTTTACAACAAAACTTCAAATATTTAATAAGATATACTCAATTCAATACTATAAACTGTTTGTTTTATCCTGAAATAATTTCGCTTATTTTAAGATGTAAGCATAAGATGCGTAATTTAAAAAAAGCAGAGTTTTATAGTGGAAAAACTGTGTATATTTGTAAAAATCTAATTTCACGGGGTACTCCGATATCCGAACTTTATGCATCATAAAGTTCGTATTTTGAAGTTACGAGAATACAAGTTTTACAAGAGAACCTATATATTATTACAAATAGTGCTTTATATATTTAAATAGTGAAATTATTTTGGGATAAAACATCCTTTTGCTATCAGCAAAAAAGATATTAACGATCTTTCACGAACCTTTCTTTGCTGATAACAAAAAGGATTCTATTATTTAACCGAATTGTAAGCCCATTCGATCCATTCACAGAGACATTGTAAATCCTCTTTCTCGGCGGTAGCACCGCACCAGATACGCAAACCTAAAGGAGCATCTCGGTAAGAAGCGATGTCATAAGCAGCTTTTTCTTTCTGAAGCGTTTCAATCAGTGCTTTAAGCTTTTCGTCGGATAAATCCACTTTAAAGCAGACACTGGTGTTGGACCTTATCTCTTTTGTTTCCGCTAAAAAATGGATCCAGTTATTTTTAGCAACAAATGCCTCAAAGACCGCCAGATTTTCATTTGTCCGTTGGATAAGTTTTTTA
>DASXVB010000231.1:0-6525 GCA_036504475.1 Methanosarcina sp. | reverse complement strand
AGCACCTAAAAACATGTAAAGCTTTAAATTCTCTAGATAGGAAACTAAAGTGTGTAAACAAAGAACTAAAATATATAAATAAAGACTTAATTGTAGGTAAATAGAGAGTTAAAGTCGATGAAATGAAACAAAGAAAACTTGAAATGCTACTTGAGGAATTGGAAAACTTCTCCAGTCCTGAACTTGAGCTGGAGCAGTACCAGACACCTTCTCTTTTAGCTGCAGAAATTCTTCACTTTGCTTATATGCAGGGAGATCTTGATGACTCAGTGCAGGATTTGGGTTGCGGTACTGGAATCCTTGCAATAGGGGCGAAGCTTCTAGGAGCAAAAAAGGTTGTTGGGTATGATGTGGATCAAAAAGCCCTTGAGATTGCAAAAAAAAATGCCCGAAAACTTGGAGCAGAAGTCGAGTTTGTATTATCGGACATTACAGGCATCACGAACCACGTAAAAACAACGGTTATGAATCCTCCTTTCGGGGCAAGAGTTAAAGGCAGAGACAGACCTTTTCTTTCGTCAGCATTAAGAACAAGTGAAGTTATATATTCAATTCACAACCGAGGAAGCCTTGCTTTTATCCAAAAGTTCATTAAGCCCGCAGTCATTACACACTCTTACGTCGCGAAATTCCCTTTAAAACGAACCTTTGATTTCCATAAAAAAGAAAGAGAGGTTATCGAGGTCGAGATCTACAGGATTAAGGTTTCCGGATAATCCAGAAACAAATACCGTTTAAGATATCAAATTCTATAGCGACAGTGTCAGGGCTTTACCTCAAGGCAAGCGATAACACTGCTAAATAACAGGATGCTTGTGTATTATCAAATTATACAGTGCACCAATAGTGTAAAAATGACAGATAGTACGAACCTTGATAATTTATCCTCTTTGGAAGTTGATTATAGGTTGATTGAACGGCTGCCAGTGTTTGATTGAATAATTGCCAGTATTCTAATTATTGATATTTACTGCGAGTAGGAATTATATTAATTACTAACGATCATTCAAATGAGGGATCATGATTAGAATTAGAAAAACTAAAACTACGAGAAAGAAATTGACTGGCCCGAGCGAAGTAAAGCCAGTTACCGAAAAGGTAACTCAAATTGCTTCAGAGAGTAGGGATCAATTCAAAGGTCAATCGAGAGATCAGTTTAAAACCCAACAGGTCCACCCCAGAGAGCAATCTAGAGATCAATATAAGAGCCAATCGAGAGATAGCTTCAGGGGACATTCCAGAGATCAGTTTAAGAGTCAGCCCAGGGATCAATCCAAAGACCAGTTCCGGGGAAACCAGAGTCAGAAAAGAAGGTTCCCTTACCAGAAAAAAGGCTCTAGGGAAAGGACATATATGCCTGAATCTAAAATCCCCTACGAAACCAAGACCCCTGAAGAAGAGCTTGAAAAAGGAGGCTTCGTTCTTCCTGGAGAACTCGTTGGAACTACAGAAGAGTTCAAATCTGGAGAAGGAACAACTGTATCTTGCGGAGATATTTACTCCACAGCCACTGGAAATGTAATTATTGATAGGAAAGCAAGGATAGTCTCTGTCAGGCCAAGCACACTCACCCCGAATATTCTTAAAGTAGGAGATATTGTATACGGAAAAATAACTGACGTGCGCGAATCCGGGGCAATGGTGGAAGTTGCAGGAATTGAAGGCAAAGAAGACAGGGAAATTGTCAATGTGCGGTCTGGAGACGTCCATGTGTCGAATGTGCGGGACTCTTATGTTAAGAGACTTTCAGACGAATTAAGACCCTTTGATATAATCAGGGCTAGAGTTGTCGATGCTGAGAGAATGCGCCTGACAACAGCTGAAGATTCCCTGGGAGTTGTAAAAGCCTACTGCTCAAATTGCAGAGGAGAACTCATGCTCGAAGGGAAAAAGCTTAAATGTCCTGTCTGCAATATGACTGAAACTCGCAAGATCTCAACCGAGTACGGGAAAGGAATTCAATAACTTCTTTCTCCCTGCAGGTATGGGTTTCTGCACAACAACAGATTATCGGTAGATTATAATACTCACCATTGACAGGTGATCACCAATGGAACTGAACATTCTTTCCAAAACAGACAACGAGCTTGAAGTCGAGCTCAAAGGCGAGACACATACCCTTCTCAATATGCTTAAGGACCTTCTGATTAGAGATGGAAGGGTTGAGATTGCCTTTTATGATATGAAATATGTAAGTATCAGTGATCCGATTCTTTACATCAAAACTGATGGTACGAATCCTATTGAGATCTTAAAGGACGCTGCTTCAAAAATAATTGCTCAGTGTGATGAATTTACTGATGTATTTAGCAAGGCGGTAAACGCCTGAATTGTCTGAAAAACGGTTGCATAACGTCTTTTTAAAGACGTTTTGCTTTCTTATTCCCACAAATCCGGATCTTTTATATAGGAAGTTCCATACAGTTGTTTGAGTGAGCTTTTGCTATATTCAAATCTCTAAAATTTTTGGAATACTTTTTTATGAATTCTATGCGTATCTAGGATAAATAAGAAATCTTAAACGCAGAAGTAGGCTAAAAGCATAAAACTGGATATAATAATGCCAATTCTTTTTAGTCCAAGATTATATCCTGTACCTGCAACTTAAAAATCATTATTTAATCTGTAATTAACTAACTAATATTGAGGTATGAAAGAAAATGAAGCTTGATGACTTATCCCTTCAGAAGTTTGGTTTTATAAAACGAGAGACTCTGGGCAGCATAAACATCGATCCTCTTCAGACAGGTGGACTTTTGACCGAGGCTGCGAAAAAGGCTCTTGTAGAATGGGGAGACGGGTATTCTGTATGCGATTTTTGCGGAGGGGTTCTGGATCAAATAAAAAAGCCTCCTATTTATGATTTTGTACACAAAGCTCTTCCCGAGTTCCTTGGCTGTGATGAAGCAAGGGTCACAAACGGGGCACGGGAATCCAAGTTTGCTGTCATGCACTCAATTGGAAAGCCAGGCGACTGGATTATACTTGACGGGCTTGCTCATTACTCTTCATTTGTTGCAGCCGAAAGAGCAGGTTTGAATATCAAAACCGTACCACACTCAGGCAGCCCCGATTACTACCTTGATCCTGAAGGATATGCCACGGCGATCGAAGAGGTTACAAAAGAAAGTGGAAAAACACCTGCTCTTGCACTTGTAACTTATCCAGACGGAAATTATGGAAACCTTCTCGATGCAGGAAAGATAGCTTCTGTATGCCACGAATACGATGTTCCCCTCCTTCTGAATGGTGCATATGCCGTCGGAAGAATGCCGATATCTGCAAAAGAAATAGGTGCCGATTTTATAGTAGGCAGCGGGCATAAATCCATGGCTGCATCAGGACCTGTCGGAGTGCTTGGAGTAAGTGAGGAATACGCTCCTATAGTGTTCAGAAAATCCAAACACAGCAAGGTAAAAGAAGTTGAGCTTCTGGGATGTACGGCAAGAGGGGCGACGGTTATGACCCTTATTGCTTCTTTCCCTGATGTGGTAAAGCGTGTTCGGAACTGGGATCAGGAAGTCGAAAACGCCCGCTGGTTCTCGGCAAGGCTTGAGGAAATGGGTTTTATTCAGCGCGGGCAGAAACCCCATTCTCATGATCTTATGTTCTTCGAAGCTCCACGTTTCTATGAAATTTCCGAGAAAGTCAAGAGCGGAAGGTATTTCCTATACAAGGAACTCAAAGAACGTAATGTTCACGGAATAAAATCCGGGCTCACCAAATATTTCAAACTTAGCACTTTTGGGCTGGGAAAAGAAAAACTTGAAGCTGTCGCTGGAGCCTTTGAAGATATTCTAAAAAAATATGAGGATATTTAAGGTCATTTAAGCCGGTAGATATTTAAAGTCCGTGAAAATTTGATCCAGGTTCACGACCTTGATTCTGAATATCTCCTTCTCTTTTGAAGTTGATAACTACAGAGATTCAAGACTCCGGAGAAAATGTGTAAAAAATGTATATTTTCGGAATCTCTGCAAAGTTTATCTGCTGAGTTCAGGTACTTTTACTGAGTCCGTACCTTTACTTTTTTAACTCTAGATTTTCCATATACCCTTCTCCTCTAGGAGTCAGGAAATAATATATAACTCCTTCATTTTTCTCTTTTTCAATACAGAGGGCACTTTCCAGCATATTAAGGTTATAGCTTGCCTGGGAATCCGTGAGCTTGAGTTTGGCTTTAATTTCTTCCAGCGACTTTTTATGCTCTACCAAGGCTTTAAGGATATTTCTCCGAATAGGATTCTGCAATGCATTAAGGCAGGCCTTGTGGTCTTCGGTCATATCCTCTTTCATTTTGCCTTCGCGCTTCATCTTTGAAACCCATTCTTGTTTTCTTTTCGCAGCTTCCTCGGGAGTCATATATGATCGTTAATATGTTGTCCTCAGTATCTAAATAATTTAGTGAAAAACAAAAAAATTGTAACTTAGTTATGTTGGTTCAATTAAAAACAGAATTATTTTCAACTTTCTGCCATGATAAAGTCTATTTTTCTTTATTATAGTCTATAACTTATGCAGAAACGGAAAAAGTCTTAATATTAAACCTTTAACTACCAAAAATATAAATTTTAACCACAATAGGCTATTATCTGTGATTAAATACCCAGGCAATTTCTGCTCTATGATGAGTTAAATAGCATAAATCCCCTAATTATTGTGGAAATAAATTATTGTGGAGGGGTATTTTGGGAGAAGATAGTGGAGACATGTTTAAATACAAACTTGGGAAGTGGGTTCTAAGCATAGATGAATGTGCATTTATGGATCTGAACGAGATTGGAAAAAATAAATCTATGCGTCAATATCTAATGGAGTCAATTGATAAATGGGTAAACAAAAAAGAGCCACTCATACCAGATGAATTTATTTTGGAAATGTGCGACTTTATCAAAAGTGAAAATGCAGTTCTCTACGACCTTTTGGTGAAAAAATGCGCTCTAAAAGGAATAAGTATAGGTGAAGGTATATTTGAATCACTGAGTCTTTTAAATTGTGGAATGATCAGTGCGCAGGAGTGAAGACAGTATGGGGAGGACTTCTCTGATGTTTGATGTTTCTGTCGTATTTTTTTCACTCTCCTGAGTAAAGTAGGACTTACGCAGTTGAATTGAAAAATCAATAACATCAAACCATATAACGTCTAAAAAAATCAAATGTGACCACAACATCTAGCCTTGATTTTGTACTTCAAGTGCGTAAGTCCTAATACATTTCGTGTAAAAAAGTTAATTCAGGTGCAACAGTGAAATTTAGAAATAAAATTCCTCTGCTGCTCACCTGCCTTTATTCTTAGGTAAATATTATTTAGGATACTTTTCAATATTCTCTGAAAAATTATCTCACCTGAAATCCTTCAGGGCTTCGAAATCCAAGGTTGCAAAGTAATCCTCAATAGTTTCTGGTCTCCTAATCTGCACAACGCTTCCATCCTTCCTGAGAAGAAGTTCGGCAGAACGGAGTTTTCCGTTATAATTGAAGCCCATAGCATGTCCGTGAGCTCCTGTATCGTGTATCATAAGGATATCTCCTACTTCTATTTCTGGAAGCAACCTGTCAATAGCGAACTTGTCATTGTTTTCGCAGAGAGAACCAGTAACATCATATCTGTGGATAGGAACCTCTTTTTCCTTTCCGAGCACGGTTATATGGTGATAGGCCCCATAAATGCCAGGACGCATCAGGTTGGCCATACAGGAATCCATCCCGACATAGTCCTTGTATGTGTGTTTGAGATGCCTTACCTGAGAAATAAGGTAGCCGTAGGGACCTGTAATTACACGGCCACATTCTAAGAAGACTTTGAGCGGATAAAGCCCGTTAGCCGTAATTGTAGCTTCATAAGCCTCTTTGGTACCTTTTGCTACAGCTTCGAAGGAGACTGGTTCCTCATTTGGTCTGTAGGGAATACCTATGCCTCCACCGAGATTTACGAATTCGAACCTTATATTGAGTTCTTTTGAGATTTCAACTATGAGTTCGAAGAGGATTCTCGCTGTTTCCACAAAGTAATCTGGATTTAATTCGTTCGAGGCAACCATTGTGTGCATTCCGAAGCGCTTTACTCCTCTGTCTCTGAGTGTGCGATAGCCTTCAAAAAGCTGATCTCTCGTAAAACCGTACTTTGCTTCTTCAGGATTTCCTATGATAGCGTTTCCTTCTTTAAGGGGGCCAGGATTGTACCTGAAGCAGACAATTTCCGGAAGTCCAGCATGTTTTTCAAGGTAATCAATATGGCTTATGTCATCAAGATTTATGTATGCTCCAAGCTTCTTTGCCTTGACAAACTCTTCAGCAGGAGTGTCGTTTGAACTGAACATTATATCTTCCCCAGCCATTCCCACTTTTTCGGCAAGAATTAGCTCGGGCAAAGAACTGCAGTCTGCACCGAAACCCTCTTCTTTGAGGATTTTTAGAATAAAAGGGTTTGGAAGAGCTTTTACGGCGAAGAACTCTTTAAAGCCGGGAACTTCCCTAAAGGCTGTTTTCATTTTCCGCGCATTTTCCAGAATGGCTTTTTCATCG
>DASXVB010000230.1:0-18890 GCA_036504475.1 Methanosarcina sp. | reverse complement strand
CAGAATTCAATTACACTTAACAGGTACAGCGATAAAAAATGGTCACAGCTACCAGTGAAATGCTTAAACGAAGATCAAAAATACCTTTATTTCACGGCACAAACGCCAGAGTTTTCATACTTTGCAATAACAGGAAAAGCTATAGCGAAACAAAATGTGGCTGAAACAAAGCCTACAACCAAAACTTCGGACCTTAAACAGAATAACACAACAACATCAGATACTGAATCGAAACAGAAACCAGAACAGAAATCTGATAACGGAAATCTTACAAGCATACCAGGATTTGAAGCAATTTCTGTCGTAGCTTGTATTCTTACAGTATTACTACTGTATAAGAGGAAATAAATTACAACTAAAAGAAAAGATGAAATTAAAAGAGAATTAAAAATCAAAAAAATGAAGAGAAAATGAGAAAAGTAAAATAAAAACGAGCAGAATATAAAAATTTAGTAGGATAACATTTAGAATGAAGGCATTAAGCCTTTATTTCTATATTCTATTTTTTCATTTACCTTATCTTCGAGACTTTTCATTACTTTCTGATATCTTTTTTATATTTACATATCCTTATGCTTTGGTGCTTCCTTGTTAATTTGTTGAGATTTTAATATGCTTGTAGTTTAATAATTCTATTAATGTCCATTTCCTTTTCGTAATTCCAGATTCCTGTGCAGGTGTCTTTTTTCTTGAATCCCTATATTCTTTATCTCTTGTTAATCCTCTATAATTCCTGCGAAAGTTAAAATAGGTGCAATAGATCCTTATTTAATTGTATAAATACTTTAATTTCTTCGAAAACCCTATTTTTTCCTTGAAATTCTATTATTGTCCTGTCTAAAAGTCGAGTTCTGCCTTTCAAGTAAATTCGTTGAAATTTTACTTTGATCTGTGTTTTGACCACAGATAACTCTTCTCTCAACGTTTTGGAGTTTTTTTTCTTGCTTATTTTTGACAACCTGGGCATACTTCAAATCTTTACCCAGCCGAATACCCCGCTAGCTTGCTGCGGAGATGGAAATTTCCCCGATAACCGTTGATAATTATATAATTTATCAATTCCATTTTTCGGTTGTTACCTTCTGCTCAAACTAAATTATTTAGGGTTATTATTTTCTTTAACGGAATTTCGAGCGGTGGCGTGAACATACTCCGTTGCTTGGAGCGGGGTGCGCCACCGCAAATTTGATTTTACAATATCATTTGTATTCGGTTAAGAAATCTGTTAACGAACTGATCCCAAAACTCAAAACTGCTTCTTTAGATCTTAAACTAGCAATTATCACTCGAACTTCTGATCATGAAAACAATTCTAAAAATCTACATAGTTGAGAATAAAGTTGGTTTTGGGATGGCCTCAACGTTAAAATGACTATTGCAATCATCTACTCATCTTGATTTACATTTATAGATTTACAGAAACGTCAACGAAAATGACACGTTTCTTATAGATCGTATCTTAACCGAATACAAATGAATTTAAGTATTCATTACTTTTTGGAGACTTTAATGTATCCAGACATCGTTTTAGTGTTACTACCTTTTGTATTCTTTACTGTTAAGCTGACAGTGTACTTTCCTATTTTACTGTATGTATGTGCAGGGTTCTTGGCTGTTGAATACGTTCCGTCTCCAAAAGTCCATTTCCATGAAGTTGGGGACCCTGTACTTTTGTCAGTAAACTGCACCTTTAGTGGAGCGCTTCCTGAAGTTGGGGATGCTGAAAAAGAAGCAACAGGAACTTTGGATATAGGGGTTTTAGAGATCTTGTTTCCGCTAATTACGGCGTTTTTAATATTTTTGACTGCAATTCCAGAAGAGGAACTCGATGTATTCACATTTATTAAAGTATTATTTTGTATTTTCACAGCACCATTTTTCAAAGAGTTGCCATCTATATATATTCCGTCGAGTGCTATGTTTGCAAACTTGTTATTATAAATATTTAAGTTAACGCCGTTTATTAGAAATTTCTGATACACTCCTTGATGTGAGAGATTACTAAAAGTGTTCCCACTTATTAATATATTCCTGAAACTTCCATGAAATGGGAAAATAATTCCATGCATCCCACTGTTTTGGGTATTATTTCTAATTATAAGTGTGTTATCAGTTCCATTCCCTCCTTCATACATATTACCTGATATACCATTAAATTTGTTATTTTCGTAGACATGTACCCCGTTACCTACGGCGCCGCGTTCAAATATTCCTCCAAATCCACCAAAGACTTCATTATTGGAAAAAGTAGATTGTTGTGTACCATCTGAAAATGCAAAATAGTATGGGAGTTCCTGCGTGCGTCGATAATCTGCAGATTTATAATATTTAGGAGTGTCAGGCGCTATTTTGGGGTATATCTTATTTCTAGTTACGACAAAATTAATGGTGTCAGCGTGAGCATCAACAACATTAGAGCCAGTTATCTTTGCCCCTATCAGAGTGTTACCGGAAATAAAAACATCTCGATTTAAAGACTTGAGTTCAGCGGAATTACCTGTTATAGTATGCCTACAATTCTCTATGTGATTATTTTCAATATTGACAAAAGCCGAACCGCTACTTACATCTATACCGTATCCACAATTGGGACGAACCGAATTGTAAATCTTATTATTATTAACATTCACATTAAAGCAGGAATACAGACAAACAGCACCAAATCCACTATTATTGAACCAAGAGTTAGTAACAGAACTGTCCTTGCAATATTGCATAGCCAGTCCATGATGTAACATTGTCGCACCTGTATCCTCTAACCTTATATTTTTTATATTTATTTGAATAGGCCTATATACCTCGACCTTTACAATTTCGGATAAGTTGTAAGCTCGAAGAAGTGGTTGATTTAAAGTGACAACATTTCCATTTACACTTTTAACAGCATAGATTTCCCCTGTCATTTGATCAGGATAATTATCAGGATAATTTAGAGGACACCACTGAACATTTTTCCAAATCTTGATCAAGTCATTTTTGCGAACCTGAGAAGCATCAGTTAAAACCACTTTAGATGAACCTTTTTTAGCATTAGCAGATAAGGTTTTGCTTGTGACCAGTGATCCACCGAAATAAATATCGTTAATTTCTTTATCAGAAGTTTGAATATGAAGAGTTACTTTTCCTTCTCCTGTTATATTCAGATTTTTACTTTTTTGGTATATTCCCTTTGTGATATAATAATCCCCTTTGCGAATAGTTATTGTATCTCCGCTTTTTGAGTGATCTAGTGCCGCCTGAATGCAAGCAGCCTCGTTTGCATAATTAGGTGTGTGAAAAAGACCTGATCCAGCTGGTCCAGCCTGTTTGTCAATTACGATATTTGCCGCCAAAGCTGCAGGGCTACTTAACGCTAGATAAAAAATAGTAAGGATAAGTATTGTCATAATAGTTTTTATATTTTTCATTTAAGATTTCTCCTAACCTGTTTAACTAGAGCATGTTTTAAAACTAAATTGAGTTTACAATCGGATAATGGGCACCGTTAACTTCAAAATTAAATAGTACAGGTTTTCGAAATTAAGGTAGTGCTGACTTTAAGAATGTACTTGATTCCATAGGATTTATGGGCTCAATATATAAAATTCAAATAGATCAAAATCGCGGTATAAATTTACATTTTATATATCTAACAGTTTAATGCTATCATTTCAGTTCAAACATGTAAGTTCTAAGTAGAGATCTCAAACTTTCCCAGCCACGAAAAGAAAAGATCTATTTTTAGAGCCTATCCGAAAAGTAGAATAACTATATTTTAAGGGTAATGTTGAGTAGTAATAACACGAAAAAACGTACACGATTATGAGAGATCTAACGAGTTTTGGACTAAAATCAAACTATGGAGCTCCAAGCACTGTCCATGATCGATTTCAGGAATGGCAAAGATCTGGATTCTTTGAAAAAATATGAGTAGACAATCATGTTCACTTGTTTCTAGAATTCTATCCAAGTAATTTTCTATCAGAGGTAATTCAATATTTAAAAGGAGGCAGTTCTTACAGACTATTCAAGCTCCATCCTGATCTTAAAAAACAATATGGGGGTGGAAGTCTATGGTCAAATGGCAAATTCTATCGATCCGTTGGAAACGTAACTGCTGATACAATCAAGCATTATATTAAAGAATCGCAAGGAAAACCGAGTCAAGAGTCTCAATTGCATAGGTTCATTAGATCCGAGCAAAGAAGACTTGATGATTTCTAAGTCCCGAGAAACCGAGCGGGCGGCCCGAAGCATACCCCATCCTTTACAAGCTGTCCGACAATTACTACTGGTAATAACAGAATTCTGTCTTTTTCGATTTAAAGGTCTTAAATGCCTTTTTTTGTTGTGTTTTTATTACTATCTGTAATTGTCGGACATCCTCTTTAGGGTGGGGTGACCACACGCAATTTGATTTTACTGGTTTGGCTCTTGATCTAATTTAGTTTCATGATAATACTGATCATTTTTCCTTTAATAGAATGAGCCAAAGACATAATTCCCTGTAACGCTTTTTCTCTCAATCATCCTTTGAGCTTGATATTACAAGTTGGCAGGATGTTAAAAGGTTGGATGAACTCATTGTTATAATTTTTAGTAGAGCTATAATTTGGAGCCTTCCTCCCAAAGTAACGATAGAGAGTTTGCGTGTATGGCCAAATACCAGAGGAAGGCCCGTGGAAAGACCTGTTAGGTCTTGCTTCCTTAAACCGCATGCCATAAAACTGCAAAAAAAAATCATCTGCTTCCTTTATCAGGTCAATTCCAAGTTTTTCGGGATGCAGCTTGTCTGCTATATACAGTAGTCCCAATATCCAGCGAGGGCTTCCAAAATCCCAGGAAGGCGGAACTTCATAGATTCGTTGCTGTGTAATAGCTTCTGCATGTATTCCATATTCCTGACACAGGCTATAGGTATAGGATTGGGAAAGGGCCCTGCGTTCAAAGCAGATTAACTGGGAAAAATATATGTAACTAGCTAAAAATGGAGCTTATGATATGAACACTGGATATACACCTTTAAATGGGGTAGAAAAAGAGAGCTCTGAGATATTTAAGGTGGCAGTTACTTCAAAAAGTGGAAAACTTGTTGACCAGCATTTTGGGCAAACAACAGGTTTTATGATTTTTGAAGTTAATGGTGATGATTATAAATTTCTGGAAATGCGTTCGATAAAGAAGTACTGCAATGGAGTTAGCTTGAACGAGCTCAACAATCAACACCATGTGAAAACAGAAGTACTAAAAATTATTTCTGATTGTGGTGCTGTACTTTCTATGAAAATCGGGTTGGGTGCACAAAAAAGGCTTGAAGAACGTGGAATTTACTGTGTAGAATACTGTTATACTGTTGAGCGGGGATTAAAGTATTTGCAAATAATAAGAAGAAAGAAAAAAGCAAATGAAAAAATCCAACATACGTCCTGTAGTCAACACACGTCCTGTAACCCTGTTTTTTGAAGTTAATAGATTCGTATTAACGTTAGGGGAATTATAAGTCCAATAATCTAGGCAAATATCGATTGAGGAATTGAACTGAAAACAGACATTAATATTTCAATTATAGACCATACAATCAATGAGGCCATACGCCTGGGAGTTAATGATCCTGCCGATATACAGTATATGCTGTCAGTTCTGAAAAAGTACTCTTTAGATATGGCAGAAATCTCATTGAACAGTTTAGAGAAAAGCACAGTCGAGTTTGAGACTATTGATTTTTTTGATTTTTTGGAAAATATTAGATGTAGAGTAAGTTGTTCCAAGCAAGAGATCTTTGAAGCAAAAAAGCTTGGTTTTACTAAAGTAGTAATCAATACTTCTTTTAATCCCCTTGTCTCCATAAACGATGTACTTGAACCTGTATTGCAAATGGCTTGCAGCAACGGCCAGGAAATTTATTTGAGTATTAATAATGCACTGGAATTCCCAATAGAAAAATTAGAAACACTCTATCCCAGTATTGTTGAATACGGAATAAGAAGGTTAATACTAGGCGACACAAACGGGAAGATGGACCCTTTTACTACATATAATAAGCTCAGGCTTTTCATAAACTCAGCGCAGTGTCCTGTTGAATACATGGGATGCAATAATTATGGTATGGCTACAGCCAATACGCTTTCAGCATTAAGAGCAGGCATTGAATATGTTGCAACTGCAGTTAGCAGTATAGGAATTCCGGGGGTAGCCGCCATGGAAGAAGTCTTAATGGCAGTAAAGTATTTGTGGAAAAACGAACGAGTGCCAGATGGTTATAGCATTGCAACTGACTGCGAGGATCTTTTAGATAAAGCAGGTATTATATTGCCCGGAGAAAAGGCCATTATAGGGAAAAATGTATTTGCGCACGAATCCGGGATTCACGTTGATGGAGTTATTAAAAATCCAAATATATACGAAGTGATCAAACCTGAAGAGGTTGGTCTAAGCAGATTTCTGGTAATTGGAAAGCATTCAGGAACCGCATCATTAATACAAAAATTTAAACACTTGAATTTGACTTTAAGCCCAGAAGAAGCAACTATACTGCTTGAGAAAGTTAGAAACACTGCAATTTTGCAAAAAAAACCGTTAACAGACGAGCAGCTTAAAACGCTTTATTATTTACAGAGTGAATCAGCAGAGTCGAATATCCATTTAAGGGGCAAAGGAGAAATGCTCTGTGAGCAGGAATAAAAATTTTGAAATTGTTGATACTACATTGCGTGACGGTGAGCAGTCCGCAGGAGTTGTGTTTTCAACTGAAGAAAAGGTGAATATCATCCTGGCTTTAGATAAAGCAAACGTGAAATGGATTGAAGCTGGTATTCCTGCAATGGGCAAACAAGAGTGTGAAGATCTAAAACTTATGCTTAAGCTGCCGATAAAATCGAACCTTATAGCATGGAATAGAGCAAATTTAGAAGATTTAAAAGCGTCAATTGAATGCGGATTTAAATTTGTTCACGTCTCTTTACCGGTATCTGATCTGCATATAGAGATAAGCTTCAAAAAAACAGAGTCTGGGTGTTAGATCAATTGAAAAAATGTCTGGAGTATCTCAAAGGCTACGGGACAACTATTATTGTAGGAGCTGAAGATGCATCAAGGGCAGATCCGGAGTTCTTTCTTCAGTATGCAGTTGTTGCTGCTTTATATAGTGCTATAAGAATCAGATATTCAGATACGGTGGGGTGTTTGGATCATTTTATGACTTATAGCAAAATCAAAGACATTGCTAATCGCTGTCCACTTCCTATTGAAATTCATGCGCACAATGATTTTGGATTGGCGGTGGCAAACACACTAGCAGCATACAGGGCGGGAGCAAACTTTGCGAGTGTAACAGTAACAGGAGTCGGTGAACGTGCCGGAAATGCATCAATGGAAGAGACTGCCGTTTCATTAAAACATTTTTACGACTATGATTGTGGAATTGAGCTTGAAGCTTTGCCATCTCTGGCTGAAACGGTCGCAAAAGCCAGTGAAAGAACACTATTCCCATATAAACCAATAGTAGGATCCTTAGCATGCAATGTATTTTAGATTAGTGACATATAGCGAGCATAATTAATATGCAGAATTGTTTATACGCAAAGCTAAGAACTTGATTCGTTTTTAACCCAGGATGGTACATAAATGTTAACTGTTGAAACAAGTGGACTCAAAGGAATAACGAGCTTTACCACATACGATAGCGGCGAACTGAAAGACTGTAAACTTGAAGAGTATAATTTGATTCACACAAAATACGGAGATCTTGTGCCGCAGTATGGCGATCCAGGATTTCGAAAAAAGCAGTTAGCAGCTTTGTCTTTCTATAAAAGCGGAAAAATTAAAAGTATTTCTTTAGAGCAGCAAACTGAAATAAGCACCTCAATAGGAGCATTTCCGGCCGAATTGGTTACTTTTTTTGAAAATGGTTCGATTAATAGTTTGTTCCCTTTAAACGGCCAAATCAGTGGTTTTTGGTCTGAAGAAGAAGAGGGAGAACTAGCACAAAAATTTCATTTTTCATTTTCATTTGGGGACTTTTGTGCAAAGATAATAGGTTTGCGATTTTATCCGGACGGAAAAGTTAGAAGCCTGATTTTGTGGCCTAACGAACAAATTATAATTGACACGCCTGTAGGAAAAATGCCAGTTCGAATAGGATTTAAGCTTTTTGAAGATGGGAGTATAGAGTCTGTAGAACCCGCAGAACCATATAAGATTGAAACCCCTATTGGCTCGATAAATGCATATGATGCGGATGCACTGGGCATTGATGCTGATAAAAACTCAGTGTGTTTTGACAAAAGAGGTATATTGACTTCTCTTTGTACTTTCGACATCATTACAGTCAGAAAGAAAAGCGGTGAAAAAGAAATAATTTTTCCAACGCTAAGGACGGGTCTGACAACTGAATTTGAAAAAGTGCCGATTAAATTAATCTTTGACGCTGGTACTGTAAGGATTGGCGGTACTAAAGCGACCGATTATAATGATGGTGACAAAGCAGCCAACTACAAGATAGCCGAATGTACGTTCTTAATTATGCGTGGTAACTATACGGAAACAAAATCGTGCGAGAACTGTTCAAGTTGTAATGGCTGTATGTAATCTGATATAATTGACTGATATAGTTGAATAATTTTACGCTGTGGAAGTCGCATCTCTTAAATGTCAAAAAGTTTGTTCATCCCACTTTTCACAGGCGTACACAGGTATAATTACTTTGTACTTTTTAAGCGACTGCTTATAAATAAGGTAACTTTCGTGAACCCATAAAAATTAGAATAAGTAATCATTGAAACACAAAATCAAGTGCATATAGCCTTATTCTAAATTATTGAGATTTACTCTAAGTGTTCACGCGTTTTTTAGTTCAACTGCATCATTCCTAAAAGCTATCAACTAAATAGTCTTGCTAAATAGCCTTCCATTATTAGAGCCCAAGAATCTTTAAACCAGCAAAAATAATATCCTTGGGGTCAAAGCCAGTAACTTGCATTATTATATAACCTCCAAGGACAGCACCGACTACGCTTCCAATATTTGCAAAGCTTGCGACAAGAAGAACTCTCATGATATTGTTTTTGAATATGTCACTGAAGTTTTCTACCGCAAAGAGAGCTTTTATATCTGAAGTTTTAGGATTTAGCTTCTTTGCTTCTACAAGGGCGGCAAACCAACCTGCATGTGGAGTAGTTATCCAAGCAGTCAAAAAAGAAATAAGAACAGAGTTGCGATGGCCTCCTGCAAGCAAGGTACCTAATGCACTTAGGACTCCGGTGATAAGGAACCAACATACAAAAGCTATCAAAAATAACTTCAATGAAATGCCTGAAAGGAGCAGTAACAAAAAGAATGCAACAATAAGGCCAACAAAAATAAAGCTAATAATTTTTGCAATTCCATATTTTCTCTTTGGAATCTCCGTGAGAGTCTTCAAGGGAGGGATAATTTTCGGGTTTTTCAGATATTTAATTACTCCAGATTTATGCCCAGCTCCTATGACCACAACAACGGTTTTGTTTCCCCCTTCAGCAGCTTCAATTATATTTCCTGCAAGATATGCATCTCGTTCATCAATTAGAACTTTGGCTGCAGTTGGAGCAAAGCCTCGGAGTTCACTTACAAGTTCAGCTACAAAGTCTGGTTCAGTAATATGATTGATATCGAGATCGGGATCGTCTCCTTTACCAAGATCAATAAGGCCACCTAGCAAGGAGCTAATCATCTTTACTTTCTCAAGGAATTTCATTTTTCCCCAAAAACGCTGAAGAGTTACCTGGATATCTCTGTCAATTAAGGCAATGTTAGCGCCTATGTCACTAGCTTCTTCCATTGCAGAGAGCATCTCAGCGCCAGGTCTTACACCCATGTCCTCTCCTATTTTTTTCTGCAAATGGGCAAGAAGCCAGTGTATAATATAGTAATAAATCTTCCCTCCAGAAAGAAGATCCTTGATAGGAACTTGTGCTTCCTGTGTATTTCCTTCTAGAGAATCAAAACGTCCCTTGCAGAGCTCGACAGCTACAACATCGGGTTTCAAATTCCTTATAACAGTCCTAACCTCTTCAACACTCTTTTCTGAAACATGAGCTGTGCCGATGAGCACGATTTTCGATTCAGCTTGATGTCCATCTGGAGATTGGGAAGTTGAAGGTATTGAAATTTCCGAAACGGAATCAGGAAAATATTCTGTAGCGGATTTGGAGCTTATATCAAGCTTCCCTTCATTTTCTTCGGTTTTTATTGTAAGTACCGGGACAGAAACCCCATTTATTGGGGCGCTAATTGAAGAATCAGTAAGATTAGATTTCTCGGCAGAAATAGGGTTTTCTGCTGATTTGGGTGCAAGTTTGTCCATAGAATTTATTAACTCCTAACATGAGATGTGAAAATCGTAATCAGATTCCTTAGCCTAAGATATATAACTATTAGGTTGTTTATTGTCAATCTCTTTATTGCGAGGAAGATTTAGTGTCAAAGTATAGTGATTTTTAAGATTGCGTTCATCACTGAATTTTGAAAGATAATCGATTTCGATTCCCAAAATAATAATAGCGTTCTTATATATGAACCTAAATATAAAACAATTATTGAAAGATTATGTTTTATCACATGAATGATTAAGCTCTTTATATAAAATGCGGTTGTGAATTATTAGGCCTTATGTTCATATTTAAGTACATATTGTCCACGTCTATCTGTTCTGATGTCTGTCACACATAGTATTACTTCTGTGCCTCCAGCGCTTTTTGCCGTTTAACAAATCTGACTCCCATCTCAAAGGCTTTCTGACAGTCCTGCGGAAACACTTCTTTTCGCCTTTTTGCCTTCTCTACGGGGTCAAACCTATCGGCAACATATTTCAAGTAATCCTCGAACTGGTATGTATCGGTACTGTACAGCGATTCAGAATACCCAAAGATTCTCTTTGCAAAATTTTCATTTAATTCAATAACCTTACGAAGACCAAATGCTTCAAACAGATCCTCTGTGATGTTCATTGTATAAATGTAACCGACAGGGATATTTTTTGGATAATATGTCTGTGTGTCAATAGAGTAGGTTATATATGGGAATACATAGCGCTCCATAAAGGATCGCATTTCTCCAGTGGAGTTTCCAAGGTAAATTGGCGATCCGAGTATTAAGGCATCAGCATTTTCCAATCTTTCCAGTACAGGTGTCAATTCATCTTTTATAGAACACCTGGCAAAGCTCTTTCCACCTTTTACTTTACAGGAGAAACAACTCTTGCACCCTTTGAAATCTAGATCGTAGAGGTGGATTAATTCGGTTTCTGCGCCCTCTGAAGCTGCACCTTCAAGAGCTTTTTCCAGCAGGGTGGCTGTGTTCCATTTCTTTCGAGGACTTCCGTTTATCGCCATCACTTTCATGACTTTTCCCTCTTGTTTTCAACTTTTTTTGTATTTATATTCGTAATGTGGGTACTGAGTTTTCTATATGCTATCACTACGGTTATAGGATTCACTACGGTTATAGGTTTCACTACGTTACAGATTATTATGGTGTCTTCTCGTAGCCAAACACAGAAAAGCCTGAAAAAAACAGTTCATTAGAAAATTCTTTTCAAAAATCGAAGTAGTTAATTTTGACCGAAAAGCTAGAGGAAGAAGGCATTATAATGGGTAAGCTGTTGAGTCCAAGGAAAATTTCCAGGCAGGATGTCTTGGTCTACTAATCTGCATTTTCTCGGGTTACAAGTAATTTTATAATCCAGTATAAAGATATGCAAATTATTTATTAAGTTGAGGTGTCTCTCTAATATTGTGAAAAACTCCAAGTTATCAACTCCAGTATTTTTAAGTTCGATATCTAAGGAATACTAACAGCCTTCAAGTCTACTGAAGCTTTTCCAGAGTTGAGAATTTCATGAATAAGCAAAAAGCCATACTGATATTATTATTGCTCCTCCCTCTTCTTTTTGTGCTGTATTTATTCGGCCCTTTTCTTATTTATGCACTTTTTGACAGTTCCTGGTACTATTCTGAGGAAGTTGATATTGGGCCTCTGGATTACAATTCCGTACTTACGAAAGCGGAGAAAGCTGGTTATGAGGTAGAAGGTTCCTGGCCCTGGCCCGGAAACTTTTCAGGCTTTGAGCCAGGGGATGTCACAGAGGTCCGGGAAAATTTCGGAAATGCTGCTCTTGCGCAGGATATAAGGCTTAATTATAAAGAAAACTCCGAGCTTATGGTCTTCACATGTAAAGATGGGTTAGAAGAAGGCACCGGAACCTGTGTGGCCATTTCAAACTTCAGTCACCCCAACCCTGAGTCCCCTTTACAGCTATCGGAATTTCCTGATGATTCATGGATACTTGAAAAATTGGGACTCCTCTTTGGCCCGGATGAAAAAGCTTCGGAAAAGTATCTCGATGCTCTGAAAAAAGCCGCACAAAACCAGACATGGGACGCTGAAATACAGGTGAACGAGTCTCCGGATTTCCCGGCTGTATATACATATCTTACGGAAAGCAGTGATGATTCCAGTTACGACAAGTACGTTTTGGGTTTTTATGTATACCCCAAGATAGGCTCGGATACGAAAGAAGTCTTTTTTAAGGACGGGAACCACCAGGTGGGTTCAGTAAGGTATTTTGTCCCAAAGGCAGAGGTAGTGACTTATGATAAGGGTAACAGGTACATAGGTAACAGGTACATAGTTGAACTCGATTCCTCAGGAAAGGTCAGGCTCGAAATCATAATGCATGTCGGAAGCAGCGGAGAATCGATACCTGAAGAGGAATATCGCGCATTTTTCAGGGGCATGTTTGAAGAAATGGGACTTTCTCCTGAAGGTGTGGACAACTTTGAATTTTTTCACAGCTCTTCAATGATGTGATGAAACAGACCAATGCTTACGCAATTTCTTTTCTTTATCTTTGGAAAAATGGAAAGTGGAAAATGACTAAGACTTACTACAAAATGTGCTAAAAATAGAATTTTAGTCTGTGTTTTTAAAATCGAGTTGCGCGGTGAAAGAAAAGAGGATTAGAATAGTCACGGCTACTTCAAACCGTAACAAGCCCCATCCTCGTTCTTCAAGTTTAGATGTTCTGTGTAGCTGCAAACCTATTTCCTGCAAAAGAGAACATTTGTCTCGGGAGTTCAATATCCAGAGCTTCTCTCAAGACCTCTTCAATGGTTTCTACAGGTACGAACTTAAGTTCATTTCTGACATCTTCAGGCACATCCTCAAGATCCCTTTCATTCTCTTTTGGCAGGATTACCTTCTTTATGCCTGCCCTGTGAGCTGCCAGGACTTTTTCTTTTATGCCACCCACAGGCAATACGGCTCCACTTAATGTAACCTCACCTGTCATAGCGATTTTCGGGTCAACCGCTTTGCCCGTAATCAGGGATGTAAGAGCCGTAAAGAGAGTTACGCCTGCTGAAGGGCCGTCCTTTGGAGTTGCACCTGAAGGCACGTGTATATGAATGTCGCTTGAAGTAAAGTCAAAGCTGTTTGCAGTGTTTGCAAGACGTGATCTGACAAGGCTCAAAGATATTTTTGCCGACTCCTTCATCACATCCCCAAGTTGGCCTGTAAGCGTAAGTTTTCCACTACCTGGCATAAACGTACCCTCTATGAAGAGAATATCTCCTCCTACAGGTGTCCATGCAAGTCCTGTAACCACGCCTGGCACATTTTCTTTTCTGGCCTCTTCCTGCCGGATTATCTCTTTTCCGAGAATTTCTTTTAGCATATCTGCCCTGACCACGTAAGGAAGGTCAGCTTTACCTGACACGATCTTTTCGGACACAAACCTTGCAGTCTTTGCAAGCTGCTTTTTGAGCCCGCGAACGCCGGCTTCGCGAGTATACTTATCAATGATTACTTTCAGAGACTCATCTTCAATTTTAAGTTTCTCCGCATCAAGGCCGTGGTCTTCCAGTATGCAGGGCAGCAGGTGGTCTTTTGCAATCGCAAGTTTCTCGTTTTTCGTATATCCTGAGATCTCGATCGTTTCCATTCTGTCTAGGAGCGGCCAGGAGATATTTGCCAGAGAATTGGCAGTAGCTATGAACAATACATCGGACAAGTCATATGGGATCTCCAGATAGTGATCTGAAAACGTGCTGTTTTGTTCCGGATCAAGGACTTCTAGAAGGGCACTTGCCGGGTCTCCAGAGTAGGAAGCTGAAAGCTTATCGACCTCATCAAGGATAAATACCGGGTTTTTCGTGCCTGCTTTTCTCATGCCCTGAATGATCCTTCCTGGGAGGGCCCCTATGTATGTCCGCCTGTGCCCACGAATTTCGGCTTCATCTTTGACGCCTCCAAGGCTTACACGGACATATTTTCTACCAAGAGCATCGGCAATGCTTTTTCCAAGACTCGTTTTTCCAGTTCCAGGCGGTCCGACTAGGAGGAGAATTGAGCCTTGTTTTTCCTTTTTTAGTTTCATCACTGCCAGGTGCTGGATTATTCTCTCCTTTACCTTTTCAAGTCCGTTGTGGTTGCTCTCGAGTACACGGCGGGCTTCAGCAATGTCAATGCTCTTTTTCTCTTCGGTTATCCAGGGAAGGTCGAGCATGAGATCAAGATAATTTCTTATAACATGGGCTTCAGGATTGTGACTGCCCCCTGCTTCGAGTTTCCTTAATTCGGACAAAGCCTTCTTTTTTACCTCGTCAGGCATTTTTGAATTTTCAATTTTCTCCCTGTAGGCAGCATCGCCTGAAACCGAATCATCTCCTTCGTTGAGCTCTTCCTGAATTACCTTCAGTTGCTCGCGGAGCATTGCTTCTCTATTAGACTTGCTTATTTTGTCAGTGACTTTTTTTGCCATTTCAATCTGAAGATTAATGCTTTCTTTATGCTTTGTCAGAATATGAAGGAATAGAAGATACCGTTCACGAACTGAAGCGAGCTCCAGGAGTTTCTGCTTTTCGGTAAGTTTCACAGGTATGTATGGCATGACAAAACCTATAATCTGGTCAATGGAATCCATCTTATCGATTGGCTGGGTAAACTGCTCGGAACCCTGGAACCGATTGCTTATCTCGTGAATTGTTTTCTTTATATTTGCCATTGCTTCAGCTTGACTATCCTCGTCGAAGTCAGGCAGATCGTATACATGCCTGTATGTTGTATAGAAAAGCCCACTCTTCTGGTTTAGAGAAAGAGCTTCTACTCTTTCGATAGCTTTTGCGGCAACGAGATATCCATTATCGGCAGGCTGTACAAATGTTATTCTAAGCAAATTTCCTGTTTTATACAAACTGTCTTCGGATAAATCTGGAGCCTCTGTATCGCCTTTCACTGTCAGACCTACAGCGTTCACGAATTCGACATTTTTCATTTCATTTAATAGTATTTCGCCGGTTACTTTGTTAGCCATGAATTTTGTCCGGCTTTTTGGGTAAACCACTATATCAAAAAGAGGCACTACCAGTTTCTCTTGATTTTCTCCAGTTTGTTCTGAATACATTGTCAATCGTCTCAATTGTTATTTCAAGTATTTAGTTTAAATTTACCTAACTATATTTATGGACAAAAAAATTATCTTATCTTTTCTAGGATTTTAATAAGTATGTCCATTTCATTTTCATCTAGCGAACTCGAGATCCGTTCAATAACCTGCAATAAAGCATTCTTCTCAGCATGGGCTATCATCTGCCCTTTTTCTGTCAGACGAATGTAAAAAATTCTGCCATCATCCTGGGATTTCTCCCTGTACACACATTCCATTTTGACAAATTTATTAATCATCTCGGTAATGGTGGGTTTTGAGTTGCTGGTAATTTTAGCAAGCCTGCTAAATGTTACTTCTCCGCATTCATCAATGGCCTTTAGGTATCCTATCTGCTTGAGAGTAATATCGGATAGCTCACATTCGGAGAAGATCTGACAGGAGCATTCGCTTTTGATTTTGATCAGGTTTTCAAAAACTATGAACAAATGCTCTTTTTTCTCTATCATATCTCAATCTGTTCTGTTAGTTAGGGTTTCCCTAAATATATACTTTCCGGTCATTTCTGCTTTCAGGGAATGCTGCTCCCCAAAAGTTCAGGGTATTTAACAAAAAACGCATGCTTCTCCAAGATCAGAACAAGGCAAGATACAGCAAGTTTCAAGTTTATTATAAGTGAAATTTGATAAATATGAAAAGAGAGCCTGGCCTCTAATTCTTTCCTGCACTTCTTAATTACAACTTCTTACAGACTAATGTTCAGAATCATTGTTTCAAAAGCAGTTTGAACCTAAATTACATACTTTCCATATCAAGGATATTATATTGAGGTGGTATGAAAATGAACTGTGGAGATTTGAAAATGGGTCAGACTCTTCATTGTGAAGAATGTGGTTTTGAACTTGAGGTAGTAAAGGAGTGCGGAGATGTATCCTGCTCTACTGATGCCTGCTGTACAGGCAACGTAACGTGCTGTGGAGAACCAATGAAATTGAAACAATAAGCTAAGTAAATAACACAGAAATATAAAAGTGCAAATTCAGAATAGTTCTGAATGGTATTCAACAAGATAAACCTGGAAAAAGGTTCCTTTTCAGAGCCTTTTTCTGGGGTTTAAGCTCTCAATAATCTGTTTTTTGGTGTCTTTTTCCCTTTAGTTTTTCCAATAAATCATGTATCAGCCTGGTTGCGAAATATGAGCTGAAAAACCAGACAAAAAGGGCAATAATAATTGAAAGGTCCCATCTATTAAGATGTTCCATGCAGAAGGCAGCAGTGAGCACACATATAGTGCAGCCAATCATTCCTGCGCTGGCTCCGAGAGCAATGTCAGAAGCCTGCTCTGAGGTCCCGAAGTGTCCTGCCATTATTACGGCAGCTGCCATAACAGCTGGAAAAGCTGCAAAAACTCCCGCAAAAGATTTTGAAGGGATTATCTGCAACATAATATAACAGGCAGCAACAGCGACTCCCCCAAAGACGAACCTTAGAGCAAGGTCTTTGAAATCTAACTTCATGATTAAACTTCCTATTTTTATATTTCTGTTTCCTAAAGTTGCTGCAACTTTTTTAAAAGAAAGTTTGCCCGCAAGCCTTTTCAAAAAAGGTTTTATCGAAAACCCCAGCAATGTTTGGATTTGAAAATCTTATCCCCAAACCCTATCGGCGTGATCAACCGGCGCAACGGTTGTGGCACAACGCAAATCCTTTCTTAAAAAACTTGACCAAATATCTGTTCAGAATCTGAACCACGTGAAGTATATTGTAGGAGCAAGCACGGCCCAGAGGAAAAGCGAGTAAACCAATCCTTTTTTCCACCCGGATCTGAGAATAAAATAACTTGCAGCAAGAGCACAGCAAATATCTGCCAACATTCCAACGAGTGCACCTTTCGAAAGTTGCTCCGAGATCAGGAGCAGTTCGCTACCCTTATAATCTATGCTCAGTCCCAGAATCGCTGCCAGATATACTGCTGGGAAAGCTGCAAAAACTCCCCCCAATCTGCCTCCGAATTTCTTCGCAACAACTGCGGAAATCGCAACAGCGCTTCCTCCAAAAAGAAAGCGGAGGAGAACTGGAAGTATCTCAATATTCAGCATTATATCCCGTTCCTTGTACTTGAATGCCTCATATACAGTAATACAATTCTTTTAGAGAATTGGGCTGGTTTTAATATTTTCTTTAACGTTAATATCCATATTTTTCCCTGATTTCGGACTCTTTAAGGACATTAAGCCCCAGTTTCTCAAGGATTTCGGAAATCTTTTTTCTTTCTTCGCTTTTCATGGATTTCCGGTCAAAATAAGCAAAATCAGCCTTTGATTTTTCAATTGCTTGCTTTACCAAGGCTTCATCCACAAATTCCAACTTGTACTTTGGAAAATTATGCCCGAAAGATATTTCGGTTTCAAACAAAAGTCCTGTCTGACGCATGGCATAATGTCCTCCTCCAAAACCGATGGCTACAGGCACTTTTTCAAGAGAAACTGACAGGATAGCTTTTGCAGCAATCTCGCCTGCCTCAGGATCTTTCCACTGCACTTCAGTGCTTCCTATTTCGGCATAAAGCGATGGAACTGAAAGTTCAGTAGGTCCATGATGAGTCACTTCGAGGGTAACATCGTACTTTAGGCCTTTTTGTTCAGCCAGACGCTTCATTTCCATAAGAATGGATTTCATAGCAGCTGGAGAAGAGACTGCAAGAGACTTCGGGGAGCCTCCAAGCCTAGCATCATCCGAGGGATTTCCTGTACAGTGTACGGTAAGGGAAGAAATCTCCTCTTTGCTCCGGTGTTTTGATGCGAAAATTATAAGGGAAGCTGGCAGCTTCGCGTTTTCGAGTTTTCTGTCAAGTCCGTCCTGGAAGACATGCATTTCCTCAATATCAATAAGCCTGAATTTTCCGTCCTGCGATTCCCTGGCCGCAAAGAATCCGGAATTCTCAGGAAGCTCAAGGAGTTTCCATTCCATAAGGCTCAAAAGGTGGGTCTTGATGTTCTGGCTGGCAAGGTCGGGGGCAGAACAGATGATTGTTATCTTTGGGATCGTGTTTTCAAGAAAGTTTTTTTCCTGACTACTGGGTTCTTCTGGGTTGCTATCGTCTTTCATTTCTGATCAATTCGAGTCCTTATCATTTTATGTTCCCTATAGATTTCGTTAAGATAGATAAAGCCAACCCCGTGTTACAGCCCTGGATATATAACCTGAAAAGATGATGTAAAGTTACCCTGGAAAATCAGAAAGAGTAAAGCTCGAAGAAGAAATTCACTGAATTAATAACCGAGGTAAGAGCTGGGGTAAAAAGCCTTAAGTGAAAAGTAAAAACTGGTCTGAAGTAAAAGAAGTAAGAAGCTTATCTTCCGGAAAAGTTAATGTAAAAGCATTTTCAAAAAAAGATTTTTGGCAGACTCCTGCTCCCTGAGAAGCAGGAGTCTGCGTTTTTCTGTGGAAAAAAGGTTTTTTAAAGTGCTGAAACAGGATTATCCGACGTGGA
>DASXVB010000229.1:0-2243 GCA_036504475.1 Methanosarcina sp. | reverse complement strand
CCTAAATTCTTTATTATCTAGATTCCTTGGAAGCAGCTTAATACTTAACCTACAGTTCTCCTGAATCATTGTTTGAATATATGCTGCCTTCTTTTAAGTTGGTAGGAGCGCGGGGTCAAAAAACTAGCTCAAAAATCTGAATGAAGATTCAAAAACATGCTAAGACAATAGAGCATCGGAAAAATAAACTGAGAATTTAAAAGCTGATAAAACTGAAAACAGTGTACAACTATATGTAAAAATGTATCAAATTAGTATTTAAATAAAATTTTGGTGGGGCCGCTGAGATTTGGACTCAGGTCGCAAGACCCCCAGTCTTGCAGGATGGACCAAGCTACCCTACGGCCCCGCAGAGTAGATTATACTTTTTCAATGACAAATCTCTTACTTTATTTGTCATCATCAACTATTGTAATCAAACATGTAGTATAAATGAGTATCGGTAGAAGAAAATCATGATTCCTTTTTATTGTAATTTAGTATTCAGAGATACATTCTTGCCATCTTGTCATTTTTATCTGGTGTTTTTAGCAGGATCTTATTATCGGTCATGGTTTTTGAAAATCGGTTTCAGAAGGCTTGTTCAATATGCTTTTTGCCCGAAGGACTCGCTGGATGACAGTGATATGAGAAAATACAGCTATAAGTACAAGAGCCCAGCCAAGGAAACCTGAAAGTCCTCCAAGAGCCAGAACAACCATTCTTTCTGTGCGTTCGGCAATTCCAACTGATAGTTTTCGGCAGCCAGCGGATTCCGCACGAGCACGGGTGTAGCTTACTAGAAAAGAGCCTATTAGGGCATAGCCTGCCCAAAGCCAACCTTCAACTTGCACAATAGGGGGAATGGAAAGCCTGCCGCTAACTGCACCTGCTATTATCCCCAGGAACATCAAACCATCGGAGTAACGGTCGCAAACTGAATCGAGCACGCCTCCAAAAGGCGTGATCCGGCCTTTTGCTCTTGCAACTCCTCCGTCAAGAATATCAAAGACCCCGCTGAAAAGGATCAGAAGCCCGCCCGCAAAAGGTTTGCCCAGTGCAAAAGCCGCCCCTGCAGCCGCGCTTACGACAAACCCCAGTAAGGTAAGGGTATTTGGAGATAAGGGAATCAGGCGGGCAATAGGAATTATCAGCTTTCTAGTACTGTTTTTGAGTTCGTTGAAGATTTTAATCCCTTCCTTTTACTGGCTACTTATAATCACTTGTATAATGACATATGGTTGAATATTAGCTTATCTTTTTTGGAAAAAACCTATTAACCTTTTTACTTTTGTGTTCAAGGCTTTCAGGTGGTTCCAAGGGATATTATCCGTACGTAGATATCGGTAAGGGTTAAAGAATTCCTATGAAGAAAGTATTCTAACGATTTCTTGTTTATTTAAAGGGTTTCATGTAAAAAGAAAGTTTTAATGACTCCTTATAAAAATACCTAGTAAATATAGAATGCCGAACGAGTTTAAATGATGGAGTTAAAAATGGAACTAATAGAAAAACATAGGTCAAATTGTATGGAATGCGGACAGTGCCTTGAAGTTTGTCCTCGCTACAATGACCTCGGTTTGCTTAACAAGCTTTATGGATATCTGGAAGGGTATTCGGATGTTGATCCCAGCTCTTTACTACGCTGCCTAACCTGTGGGCTCTGTAAGGATGCCTGTCCTGAGGAACTGGGAATTAAAATGCTTATCTCTCCTGCCAGGCAGAAATGGGCCCGTGAACACGGACTTACCGATAGGCAGACAATGGTAGATCCTGAAGCTGAAAACAACCTTTTCAAGAAGATTGATGAGATGGACAAAGCTCCTGTTTATAATGATAGTCCAGGCTCGATAGTGTATTTTCCTGGCTGTGCAGGCACATATATCAACAAAATCATGGCGCAGGCTACAGTTGTACTGTTGGATAAAGCCGCAGTTGATTATACTGTCCTGAGCGGAGTTGAATATTGCTGCGGAGCTGTATCTGCAGGTTCCGGAGATCCTGGACCTATTCGCAGGAATGGACAACGAAATATTGATGAAATTCAGAAAAGGGGAGCAAAAATTCTTATAACGGCCTGTCCGGGATGTTTTAAGGCATTTAAGGATATCTACCCAAGAATATTTGGGCAACTTGATTTTCAGGTGTTGCATGTTTCCCAATACCTTGAGCTTCTTCTAAGAGAAGGTAAACTTACTCCTGAAATTGTTCTAAAACATAAGGTCTTTTATCATGATCCCTGTCATCTAACCAGGGCGATGGGG
>DASXVB010000228.1:0-7040 GCA_036504475.1 Methanosarcina sp. | reverse complement strand
TGCGTTTTCCACGCTTCATTCGTATTAGGGACGATAAAGATCCTGAAGAAGCCGATACAATCCAGAGAATTGGAAAGGTATACAGCCAGCAGTTAAAAAGACTATGAAAAGTAATGGCTGCCGTTTCCTTTTTGTGTCAATACATAACGTTTTAAATATTCTTTTTAATATAGTTTAAACTTTTAACTTGTTTAGCTGAAAAGTAATATTATCTTTTCCCGGAAAATCCCGTATCCGTTGAAAACTCCTTTATCAGGCCCCAAAATTACCAACTCAACAGTCAGTTTTCCTGTCGGCAACCCTTTTAAAAAAAGGCTTGACCGAAAAACACAAAATTGTCAACTCAACAATTAGTTTTCCTACGGGTTCAATAGGTTACACTGTTATTACTCATATAAGCATTGGAGAGTCGGAATTATTTGTTTTATCTATTTCTATTACTACAAAACTCCAGGCATGTGGCAGTGTTCTGCAGGTGTCCGTAGTTTCGCTATCTAAAATAACTTTAAATTCATACTCCCCTCTGCAAAATATGTATATTTTCCTTAGACCATGGCATTGACCATCTTAGCAATAGCCATAATGATTTCGGCTGTGCGATGTGCTCGTCAGGAGCTAGTTCATGAGTTTCTTTGAATATAGATTCATTATACAAATCAAACACTTCAAACTGTTACCTCATAATTCTGGAAATCATTATCTATAGAAAATAAAGGTTCAGGAGACCCGACTAACAAGAATGGAAAAACAACGAAATAACTTAACAAGATCAATATCAAAATTCCTAAAAATGAATGTTTTTGATATGTTTTATGATTATGCCTCCATAAAAACTCAAACAATTCAGATAGTCAAAAATATTAAAAAAGTAAGAGTTTACCCTCTCTCGTTATTTAACTCCGTATATCATTATTCTACAACATTACTACACCAACTACACCATATGTTTGTACTATCACAAGCTCATTGATAATTCATTACACATTTGGTAATGTTTCACTAATGCATAGGTTTTACCTTGAAACTTCTGGATTTTCAGGGAATTTTGGAGAGAATTTGAGTGAAGTCTGGTAACCAAAGGGTAAAATGTAGAAATTTTGGGAAAAACTATGCTTATGGAATCCAGTGGTTTTCCCCTTACTACCGCTATCTTATATATTCAGGCATCACGGTCCAAACTTTTTCATTCATTTCGAGTTCATTTTTAATTCTAATTGCATCTTTCTGAGTAATACAATTTTTTCCCAGAATATCATCCCTAGAATTACCTCTATAGCTAACTAAACACCAAACGAACGTTTTCACCTGAAGATTATGTCTTACTAATATCTCAAGAAAATTTTTATCATGGATGGCTTGTTCTGTTACTGGATATATAATATAATCTCCTTTTGTAAAGAACGGTAAACCAGGATCAGTCCAATTTTCGTCTTTCCTTAATCCATCTCCTATTGTCTCCTGCATTTTATCTTTGTTCACCTTTATGTAGTATTTGTAACCTCCATTATCTGCATTGCAATCTATGCTATAATTTAATGTCATATTGTAGTTTCCGAGAATGGTTTCAACCTCTTGCTCAGTTGTTCCATTTTCAAACTGGACAAGAAAACCAGATATTTTCGGTTCTTGGGGCTTGGAAATTTGTATAAACCCATAAATTAATAAAAGAACTATAAAAATTATAAAAACAAAGATTACTTTTTTAATTGTACTCATACTAATACTCCTAAAAAGTAGATACTGTCGCGTCCACGGGAGCTAAGAAGTTTTTCAGTTACGGTTGAGTCTATAAAGTGTCCAGCACCTGTCAACTTGACAGAACCAAAAAGTGAAGAGTTTTAACTCTTCACATATATACGGTCAACTTCAGAACCAAACGCTTCCCAAGTAGCATGGCCACCAATATATGGTGGTGCTGGATCATTGATCCTCAAATAACTTGTTAAATAGCCATTGTCTTGGTATCCAACGCAAACCCGAGCATGATCATTTGTTCCACTCATGAAAGGTCTGTTATTATCAATTTCACTCACACCAGTACCCCAATACACACTTGTCGTAGTATAAGATTTAGGCTTATTTAGTCCACTGCTTGATTTGTAATAGACTAATGCCTGAGAATTATTAATGCCGTTAGGAGCTACACCTCCCATCTTACTATATATATAATCTTGAGTGTGAGATACTCCATAGTATGAGGCAATCATTTGAGCGCTTGCTGGCTGACAGTAGTAAGTGGTAGATTGTGAATAGACAGGAACACTAAGAATTTTTTGGGCAAAGTATGCAGGAGTGATAATAGTTTTTTGAACTGTATCTGCTCCAATTGTTGTAGTGTTACTGAGTTTTTTAATATTTTCTTCAGTGACTGGTAAATCAATATTAACTCCCTGATTAGTTGCTGCTTGTTCTATGGATTTAGTAAGTTCATCACTACTTTGCCATTTATTTAGATTTTCATCTATTTTACTCTTAGATATATTTTTATATATTGACAAAACTCCAGGTTCTGTTTTATTTGCAGGTTTATCTGGCACTACATCAAGAGTATAGGCATCCACAAATACTCGATTTTCAACTCCAGTAGTTTTGTCTTTTACTACGGTCATTGCCCCTATTTTAGGATAGCTATATACAACCATTATAGTTGATTTGATTTCTCCAGTTGAGTAATTCTTTTTAGCAGTTTCTATTGCTTTTTTCATAGCTCCAGCCACTTTAAGTGGAGTAGGATCAAGTTCAATGAGTCTGACTGATTGTCCCAACGTTTTGTTGGCACCGATATAGATTCTACCTATTACCTTATTATTTTTATATACTGAGAATTGATAAAATAATTTTTGTCCATTTATATCATAAAGCTCCAGTGGTTTTGAATCAATAGATGCTCCTATCCAACTTCCAAAACCATCTGTGTCAGTTACCATAAACTGTATTATTTGAGCATTTGCATGCTCAAAGGCTTTCTCTGCAGTTACACTATAATCATTTCCTTGTGCATTAACTGCTGGTACTAACGCTATGATCACCAGCATCATTATTAAAAGCAGTATTCCTGTTCCAAATTTCGTCTTCGCCGTCATTCGGTTACCTCTTGATTTAGTTTTCCATGAGGCAGGATCAGGCAAACCTTAAGTACTCTCAAGTCTATCGTTTCCTTGCCTCAGGGCATGTGGAGTTCAAATCTACTTTGGAGGGTTTGTTTGAACTCCACATTCAAAAGCAGTTTTAATCATCTTCTATACATTTATTACATCGACGAATTTTAATTAGTTTAATTAACATTCATTAAACCGATTCTCTTTTTCATCGAAAATTATGAAGTTTCAGGATTTAAATTGACAGAATAATTTTGACCTAATTTTTAACAAAAAATCTCAATGTTCTTCTCTTCACTAAGCAAGAAATTGGCAAAATGAATTCCAAGATACGTAACCCAACAGGAAATAAAAACATATATTGTATTAGAGGAATTCAATAAGAAAGAAGAAAAAATCTGTAGATGCGGAGACGGGAAATGAATAGCTTTGAAATTTATAATGAAATGGAAAATAATCTCCAGGCTATATATAGGTCAAGACTTCTAACCGAGATACTTCTATCATTGAACGAAAGCAGCAGAAAACTTTCCCAACTGCGTGAAATTACCGGAAGTACATCCCAGGCAATAATCCCAAAACTAAGAAAACTGGAAGAAGATTCTCTAATAGAAACAAAAAAAAGTGAATATTGCCTAACTCCTGTAGGAAAAATTGTGGCTTCAGGAGTAGCTGACTCTTTTGCAACAGTTGGGACAGTTAATAAATTCAAATATTTCTGGTCTACGCATTACATAGAAGGAATTCCCACTCCGCTGCTAAAAGAAATTGGATATCTTTACAATTCTAAGATTCTCCTCGATAGGAGAACAAAAATCCTTAATGTCTATAATAGTCAGTTAAAAATGATTAAAAATGCAGATCATATATACGGCATATCATCCGTAATAACTGAAGGATATGCTGATTCCATCTCGGAAAAAGTGAAAGAAGGAATCCCTGTTGAACTTATAGTTCCTCTTAATATTGCAGAAGAATTGGAACAGTCGCCTTATGCAGAAAAACTGGAGGTACTGAAAATTTATAAAAATTTTCAGTTAAGATATAGGAATGAAGACCTTAAAATGGGGCTAATTGTTACGGATAAATGCCTGGCCTTAAGCCTGTACAAGAAAAGCGGCATTGAATATGATATAACTGTAGGTTTGTTTAGCTCTGATCCAAAGGCTATTGAGTGGGGAGAGAGGCTTTTTGAATATTGCAGGATCCACTCAGAAGCGAATTTACATGGCAATTATACCTTATGAAGAGTTTTTTCAAATCAAATATACTTGAATAGGTCATCCCTTTTCATTTCGTGCAGCCTTTCCCGAAGCAGGCCCTTTAAGACTCGCAAGTCTCCTTTTTTGGCGCTGATAGGGGCTATGATATGCTTCCAGTTTTTCCAGGGCAGCTCAAGCCCGAGACGGACTACAATCTCATCAAGAAGTGGATCGTATTCGTTTTCTTTTACTTTGTCCATTTTGTTTGCGGCAATAATAGTGTCAATCCCTACTTCCCGTAGAAAATCGAACATCTCAACGTCTATAGGGATCTGGTCCCTTGAATCCCAGCGGTCTACAATTTGCGGAAAAGCCGGGCCGTCTATTACAAGTACCCCCAACTTGATCCTTTCGGCATTATCTTCGATATAGTGCACGGTTTTATCTTTTACGATGTCCTGTTTTCGATCTTTTACCCCACTCATGAAGCCGAAGCCGGGCATATCCGTAATAAGAAGGTCCGAAACCTGGACGTGCGCAGGGCGCAGGGTAACTCCTGGGCGTTTTCCAACTCTCACCTTTGCCCCGAAGAGTTCTCTTAGCAGAGAAGACTTGCCCACATTTGAGCGGCCTACGAAGATGATCTCTAAACTTATTCCGTTTTCAGCTGCAGTCTTACTGGTTTCCATTGTTTTTTACCTCCAAGCCTTTTCAAAAAAGGTTTGATCGCAACCTTTCCGGTGGAAAGCTTGACCAAAGACCCTATCCAGCGTGATAAACCGGCGCAACGGTTTTGGTCATACATCGTTTCGGTTGCTGCCTTCCATTATTTTTATCTCCTGTGTTTCCCCTAGTGCTTTATCAAAAGCCCTTAGGAATGCATTAAGAGAATTTTCGGGGATTCGAGCGCCGGCGGCAAGAGGATGTCCTCCGCCGCTTCCTCCGAATCTCGGAGCGATTGAACGTAGAAGATGATTTACGTCGACCTCTCCCCGGGAGCGGATACTCAGGTCATAAACTCCCTTTCTCTCGCGATATTCAGCTGCAATCCCTACTTCTCGTCTGCCATAAGAAGCGGCATAGATTGCTGCTTTTGAAATAGAGTTATTGGTATTTACAATATACGCACTGTTTCTCAGGACTTCCACGTTTTCTTTAACAAAAAGCCTGATCTTTTCTTCATTGTTTGCAGCTTCCCTAGCAAGCTCAAGTAACTGAGGAATATTTGAAGGGATAATATCCTTTGAAAGAGGTTCGAGAAGTGTTCTCTTGAACTCGTATTCCCTCCCCTTATAAAGAATAGCCTGAGTCAGAGTTCCAGCCTGAAAATAAAGACTCCTTTTGTCCCAATCCTTGATCCAGCTCTTTACATGAGCAGTATCATCACAGAAATCTCCGATTGCTCCGTAAATCGCTATCCTTCGGATATCTCTATTAAGGCGATTTTCAAAAAGCCTGTAGGTCAACTCTGAGGAGCAGGCTTCAATATCATGGTAAAACCAGCTTTCCTTACCACAGCTTTCTGGAAGAGGGTGGTGGTCAATATAGTAAAGGTTGCATTTTTCCGCAAACCCTTTAAGCACTGCGTGGAGTTCAGAGCAGTTCCTTTCATCGATTGCAATATCGCAGATAATAAGGGTTTTCACATCTCCTATAAATGTTAATTTGTCAAGAAGGTTTACTGGATTTGTAAAATATACATATGCATCCGGATAAGCGGTTTTTGCAATTGCACCTGAGCAGATCCCATCTGAATCTCCATGAGTAAGGATTATAGTTTTCGCCTTAGACCAGTTCTGGATTTCTTTCATGATTCTCTCCTTTTTTCCCGACAAATTATCCCTCTTTTTCAAAGGCATTATTGAGCCGCTTTTCTCACTTTCAGACCTTTATTATTACTACCAGATATTGACGCCACTTTAATAAAATAATGATTGTGTTAGTTTCCTGCTGTTAAATTTTATTTTTTATTCAAATGAGTCTTAAAGTAAAAAGAAGTTCGCATTATTATCTTACTTTTGAAAAACCGCAAGAAAATTCAAGCCAGACTATAAGAAAAGCAATTAAAAGAGTAATAAAAAGATTAGATCACAATATCACAACTAGGACGTAAATACTAACATTAATTATTAGAAAATTCACAAAAAAGAAAGTTTTGATTTGTCCTTAATATTATTTTTAAGGCTTAATAAGAATTATTTTCTTAAAAATGTATTTAAGAGATTCGCTCTACTAGAGAAATTCTTATCATATTTATTGCCTATTGCTTGAGTACGGATTTTGAGACTCTAGAGAGAGCGAAGCTAACAGATCCAGAGGGGTATATTTCTAAGTCTTTCAAAGAAGAAGATCTCTATAAGAATATAGAGGCGGCTCTTCTTAAAAGCCAGTCAAAAAAGAAAAATTAAAACGGTTTTTGAGTCTAAAAGGGTAAAAAATTTATACATAATTAACATATTTAAGAAACACTGCGTAAGTTTAGATTTTGAATATGCTGAAACTAAATATATTAAAAGATTGAAAGTTAATTGTAGACTATTAAAATGAAGAGTTAGACTTTTTTCATAATTTCTAGTGCTTTTTTCAGAATGGTCGTACCTTTTTCAGAGTTTCAGGACTTTTGCGGCTTTTATAGCATTAGAAACCATAGCCTCGATATCCATTTTTCTTTCCTCAAGTACGATAAGGTCATATTTTGCCCCTATTTCGGGCTTTTCAGGAACAGCAGTACAGCTGCCTG
>DASXVB010000227.1:0-46786 GCA_036504475.1 Methanosarcina sp. | reverse complement strand
TAAATTAATGAATCTATGGTCGTAATCATGAAGAGTATTAATACTCTTCATGATTACGACCATAGATTCATTAATTTACAGATAATTAATTTTTAGATTTTTCTTGTAAACAACGATTCTTCATAATTTACCTGATGATTACGATCACTCATTCATTTTCTTATATTCCGATAGCAGATTCTGATAAAACTGATCATCCGGTTTTTCCTTGATCAACTCGTCAAGTGCCTGCTTGTATACTGTACTATCTATATGGTCTTCCACTTTGACACTCGTATTAATGTACCTGCTGTCCTTCATTTGCTGATAATACTCCACCACACCTTTTTTATTGGGGTCAGGGGATGCATAGAAATAGTTATTCCAGGTTGACTGGCGGATTGTCTCTTTGTCGACAGTGACATATTTCCGAGTGTCATCAACGGATTTATTTTGATTTTCGCTGAAAAATTTGTATGCCTTGATCAATCCTTTCTCAAATTTCACATAAGCATCTCTGTCTTCATTCAAGGTCTCAGTCTTCAGTACAATCCGGCAGCATGGATGGTTATCATAGTATTGATATGAATATGAAGCTATAGCCAATCCCTGTTTTTGTGCAAGTATCTCAAATGGGATCCACACTATCCCACCATCGGCTTTTCCACTTTCAACTGCCTCAAGTATTGCAGCAGGTGAACTTAATTCTTGAAAAGTCACATCCTTTTTCCAGTCTATACCTGCCCTTGACAATGCAGCCCTGTAGACAGTGTCTCCACTGGACATCGCAATTGTCGCAATTTTTTTACCTTTCCAGTTCTTAAGGTCTGAAAGTTCCTTTGAGTTCTCAGGCTTTGTCACTACAAGCTGACCCTCGCTCATCAACCCGCCTATTATTGTAATATCGGCTCCCTTTGCAATAAAAGTAGCAGGAGCACCCGTGCCAGCTCCCACTGTATCGATTTTGCCAGCAAACAATGCATTATAGGCATCTGGGCCTTTTTTGAACTGGTAAAGTTCCACATTTAAGCCTTCTTCAGTCCAGATACCTTCTTCCTTTGCTATAAAGATAAGCGCGCCCCCGTTTGAAGGCAGATATCCATGCCTTACTGTCTTGAGCCCTGAAGTTGAGGCATTCACTTTCTGTGAATTCTCCGAATTCGACGAGCCTCCATGGTTCTGCTGGGTTACACAACCGCCTGCAAACACAATTAAAACGATAAATATCCAAATAAATATATATTTTTTGTCCATAATCTCATCTGTCTATATTTTTAAAAATATGCCAAAAAACTACCTTTTCAGGGTTAGTAACAGTAACAAAGGATTTATATATCTATTTTAAAGTAAATCTTGCCTTAATTAACACATAAACCGTGTTATTTCGGCAAATATATCTCTTTTTAGCCTAATTTTGCATAATGATTTCTCGACAACGTAGTGAAAATTCTGTAAATAAAATCCCATCTTTGACAGCTTTAAAAAGTTCACTTTAGCATTCGTGTAAGAAATAGCATTTGTGTAAGAATTGATCCACTACAATCAATAAAAGCAGAAAAATCTGCTAGCAAATATACAAGTAAAAATATAGACACTTCTGTTTTATGCAACAAAAATAACATGTAAGTAATATGAAGAGTATTAGTACTCTTCATATTACGACTTAATTTTCCTTATTTTGAACGATTCATCTCATAAAAAATCCATCCATAGACAGATCAATAACTGCGGTCATGTGTTCATCTTTTTATAATCTGACAGCAGTTTCTGGTAGAACTGATCGTTAGGATTTTCCGAAATCAGCTCATCAAGAGCTTCTTTGTAAACTGTGCTGTCGATGTGGCCCTCAATCTTGACGTTTGTATTTATGTACCCACTGTCCTTCATCATCTGATAATACTCTTTTACTCCATTTGTATTGGGATCAGGTGATGCATAGAAATAATTATTCCAGGTTGATTTGCGGATTGTATCTTTGTCGACCTTGACATATTTTTGAATGTCATCGACGGACTTGTTTTGCTCCTCACTGAAGAATTTGTACGCCTTGATAAGGCCTTTTTCAAACTTCACGTAAGTATCCCTGTCTTTATTCAGGGTTTCAGTTTTCAGAGCAATCCGGCAGCATGGATGCTTATCATAGTATTGATATGAGTATGATGCTATGGCCAATCCCTGCTTCTGGGCAAGTATCTCATATGGAATCCATATTATTCCACCATCGGCTTTTCCAGTCTTAACCGCTTCCAAAACTGCATTGGGTGAACCTAATTCAAGGAAAGTTACATCCTTTTTCCAGTCTATACCTGCCTTCTTCAGTGCAGACTTATAGACCTGATCTCCATTGGACATTGTGATTGTCGCAATTTTCTTACCTTTCCAGTTGTTGAGGTCTGCAAGAGCCTTTGCATTCTCCGGAGCAGTTATCAGAAACTGGCCTTCGCTCATTAGTCCGCCTATTATTGTAATATTGGCTCCTTGCGCAATGAAAGTGGCAGGATCGGAAGTTCCAGCTCCCACTGTATCGAGCTTATCACCAAATAATGAATTATAGGCTTCTGAGCCTTTTGTAAACTGGTACAATTCCACGTTTAAGCCGTCTTCAGTCCAGAAGCCCTCTTCCTTTGCTATAAAGATAAGCGCATCTCCATTTGAAGGCAGGTATCCGTGCCTGATAGTTTTGAGTCCGGAGGCCGAGTTATTAACGCTCTGTTCGGCAGGAGTTGAGGTATTCACCTTCTGTGAATCGCCTGAATCCGGAGAGCCTCCCTGGTCCAGCAAGACTACACCAATGCCTGCAAGCACAATTAAAACAATAAATATCCAGAATATATGTTTTTTATCCATAAGTACCTCTATTGAGTCCTCTAGCTGACGCCAAAAAACCTATTAGCTGGGGGTCCATAGGATAATGATGAATTTATACATCCATATTTGAGTAAAAATGACCTTTAATTAAACATAAACCGTTTAGTTTAGGCAAAATTTTCTGTTCTTCTTACCTTGTTTGATCATAAAGCTGTTTTTGCCGCAAAAATTTCAAAATCGGGATTTCTCTATCAATAATTGCTCGATTCTCAGCATATAAATTCCTTGTTTTCATGCATGTATTATACATCTTCAGTTAATGAAGAGCCATAACCCTGGGTTTACTTCTAGGATAGTTTCCTGAAATTTTTCGGGATATTCGCGAAGAAATCACAAAATTTCTATGGCAACTGAACTGGAATTGATATCAATCTAGGATTATGAGAATAAAATAAGCAAAAAATAACAGGAAAGCTCAGATGCAAAAGCGACAGCCTTCAGTCAAGATTATCTCTTAATCTACTCGCTAAGGCATTATATGGTGTATTATATGAATTATAAATCGAACCTATCTCTGGAAAAAGGCTCACATAAGATCTCCTTCCTTTCCGGCTTTAAATTTTTATGGAGGGATCAAAACGGCAACAATTGATCTAAAGAATATCTCACTGACCTATGGAAATAACGGCACAGGACATAAAGCCCTCTCAGATGTTAACTTGAGCATAGGAAATGGAGAGTTCACTTCCCTGATTGGCCCATCAGGCTGCGGAAAAAGTACAATAATTGATGTGATATCGGGACTGCGTCCACCATCCGAAGGTTCTGTCCTCATAGACGGGGGTCGTGTAAAGGGACCGGGAACTGACCGCGGAACCGTGTTTCAGGATTACTCGCTCTTTCCCTGGATGACCACATTTGAAAATATCTGCTTTGCGATTGAGCATACAAAAAATGCTGGAGAACGCAAAGAGATAGAGAAAACGGCACAGAAGTTTCTTGAACTTGTAGGGCTTGGAAAATTCAAGAATGCATATCCTAATACTCTTTCAGGTGGAATGAGACAGAGAGCTTCAATCGCCAGGATGTTTTCTATGGATCCTAAAGTCTTTCTTATGGATGAACCCTTTGGAGCTCTTGATTCCCTCAACAGAATATATATGCAGGATCTTCTTTTGCATCTCTGGTCCGAAGGAGAGCAGCGCAAGACAGTCCTTTTTGTTACTCATGATATAGATGAAGCCCTTTTGCTATCAGACAGAGTTGCCATCATGACACCTTCTCCCGGGCGTATAAAAGAAATAATTAAAGTCCCATTCCCCCGACCAAGGCACCGTAAGGACCTCAGTATTGATCCTAATTATCTTACTCTAAAGTCACACCTGCTTTCGGTTTTATATGGGGAGGCGGTAGAAGAGGCAAAAAAGCAGGAAAATGAATTGAAGAGGGTTGTATGATGTCAGAAAATAGCTTTAGCTTAGGCAATGTAATTGGAAGGGGCAATATAATATCCAACAATATCCTCAGGTCAGTCGTTGTTTTTACCATTTTGTTTGCTACTTTTATTATGACAGTGGGATTTCCGGATTCACCTGAGCAGGCGGTAAGCGACAATCGAGCATTTGTTGCCTTCCTTCTTCTGATTACGGTCATATACGGAGCAAAATTGTACTTAAATTACGAAAAAATTGTTTCGACCACTGATATATTTCTACTTATTTCCCTGGGATTATTTCTCTGGGAACTGCTTCTTGGAAAACTCGCATTACTCGATTCTTTCATCTTTCCCGGTCCTGCGAAGGTTTTTATAGTCTTCCAGACCGACACCAAACAGATGACAGAAGGAATCGTCAGTTCTTTGAGCATACTTTTTTCAGGATATTTTCTTGCTCTTGCCCTTGCAATTCCTATAGGGCTTTATGCAGGCTGGAAAAAAAGGTTGTTTGATGTGGTCTATCCTATTTCAAAAACAGTGTCTCCTATCCCGGCGACTGTATATCTGCCTTATTCCATCGTGCTTCTACCAACCTTCAGAGTGTCTTCAATCTTCTTAATTTTCATAGGGGCATTCTGGCCTATCCTTGTCGGCTCTGTTAATGGAGTGTTCTCAATAGATCCTCGTCTCATCAATTCTGCCCGCACACTCGGTCTTTCAGACTACCAAATGATAAGGAAAATTCTTCTGCCAGCTGCACTGCCGTCTATATTTTCCGGTGCAATGATAGGATTGATACTTTCATTTATCACCCTGACAGTGGCTGAAATGATCGCGGCAACATCCGGGCTTGGTTGGTATATCGAGTACTATCATCAATTTGCAAATTACGACAAAGTAATTGCAGGCATGATCCTGATGATAGCGGTTGTTATAGTGATCATGAACGTCTTTGACCGTATCCAGAAGCACTTTTTGCGCTGGCATCCGGCATATGGAGAAGGAGGGAACTCTGTTTCCTAACTTGCTATCAAACTGAAAATTATTTATCCTTTTTTCCATTAATTAAGATGATTATCCTGAGAGAAAAAAGCTGCAAAAACTGCAGAAACTACCTGTGGAACCCACTTTCCGCAGTAAAATTTCAGATTTCATAATTTTTCCTGCTATCGATTTTCAATTAAGCGCGGATTTATTGAACTTTTATGCAGGAGGTAAAAGGGTTCCGTTGCAAAAAATCTGGTTATTTTACAAAATCAGTGAAAACATTCACAATTAGGAAAGTTAATAATTGTCTTCACCCAAAAGATGGCACATAAAGGTACCAATTATAGCCTCAAAGTGCAAGAAGAAAATTTTTGCAATGGAACCAGAATTTTTGGTAATTTCCATAAAGAACGGCATCAGGAACTAATTTTTTATTCTGAAATCTTTTATATGCATAGGCATCTTATTCTAAATACATTCATAAGCGACTATTGGTAAATCCTCTGAAAAATAACTTGATGTATCTGCCGATTGGTGAAAGGGCTGGGGGCCTTTAGCCAGTTGGCAGACCAGCTTTTTCAGGATTGTTTTCACTTATATATATATGGCATTAATCTTCATTTTATGAATACTTTGGTCTAAAAATATCTATAAAAAGACAATTGAAGCGTATGGAGAAAATTTACTTTCTTTATTGAATTTATTCGAGAAAATCAAAAAACTCTGGTAAGACATAAACCGTGTAAACCACAGGAAAGAGAAGCCAAGACAAGTTTGCTTAGGCACACCTAAATGAAAGACCGTGTATAAATTTTTTTTTGAGGGGGTAATTAGATGGTAAAATCAAGTGTGATAATGTTAATAGCTTTATCTGTAGTAGCTGTTTTTATACCAGTTACCGGTGCAACTGGAACGACATCTCCATATGGAGTAGTATTTGGTTACTATCCAACTGAACTGATGCGATCAGATCTAAATCCAAATTTCTACACTTCTTATCAGCCAGATTGGAGTATACTGACACATATTTCTGTATGTGCATGGAGACAGAACGATGATGGAACTTTCCAACCTGCCGATAATATGACATATTACTATCAAATTCGTGATACTGCACATGCTCATGGAGTAAAAGTTTTACTTAGCATTCTAACACATGATTCAACTATATGTGACAAAGTCATTGCTAATCACAGTGATGATTTTGTTCAAAATGTAACGGACCTATTGAATTCAACTGGTGCTGATGGTATTGACCTTGACTGGGAAGAACCAAGTGCAACCAATACAATCACTGGCACAGATAACAAACCAATGTTTGAAGCAGTCGTAAAAAAACTGCATGATAGAATGAAAGCACAGAATTCAAGTTATATATTAACTACAGCTTTACCACCAAAACTTAAGTATAGTCCTCCATTCCAGAATGCAAATCTAGCCCAATACTTTGATTATATATTCTTTATGGGATATGACTACCATCACCGTATTGGTGGACAAACTGGTGCAAACGCTCCATATTCATCATCTGAATATGATGTAAGACAAGGTGTAAATGATTTATTGATATATTATCCAGCAAGCAAAATTGTATTTGGTATGCCAGTTTATGCATATGACTGTACATGCGATGGTTCTGCACCTGGAGCAACGATTAGCAACGTTGCAGATAATCCACATGAATTAAGCATGATTAACGTACTAAGTAATGTAGATACTTATGGAAGAATATGGGATAATGCAAGCAACACACCTTATTATATGTATCAAGTAGGTAAGATTAAAGAGCACAATATAGTATGGCATCAAGTATGGTATGATGACAACACATCACTTAAGATAAAATGTGACTGGGCTAAATCCACTGGGCTTGCAGGTGTTGGATACTACTGTTTAGGATATGAAACTCCAGATGTATGGAGCATCTTGTATTCTAACGTAAGTGCGCCAGTTGCTGCCTTTACTGCATCTCCAACATCAGGGAAAACTCCAGTGTAAATGAAATTTATTGATAAAAGTACAAATAACCCTGCTTCTTGGCAGTGGAATTTTGGTGACAAAAGCACTTCAACAGCTCAGAATCCAACGCACAAATATACAAAAGCAGGAAAATATACTGTCAGCTTAATAGTAAAAAATGCTGCAGGAAGCAACACAACAACAAAACCCAATTATATTACAGTAACGTAATAAATGTCTATAATTAAAAAAATACTAACGGTCAAGAATTGAGAGTGGGGGATTTATTAATCAGCAGTATAAAACGATGGAGTTACCAAAACTTCCACCATTTTTTCTGCCCAGGTTCTTCAATGGCCTTCTGATTCAGTAAGTTGTTTCAACTCTTTTACTTCTTTTTTCTCGAAATAATATTCAGAAGAACTTCTTCTTTAGTTTTTATAAGGTCGAATGGAGTATTTAAATTGTAAAATAAACCTCTTTTTGTAGATGCGCAGGGAGCTTTGTGGGGTAAGCTCCCTGCAATTCAAAATCATCTTTTTCTAATTGCGGTTTTAATAGGCATATTAAATGCTCTCATTGTAGTGATTCATAATCGAAAAAAATAGTGTGCCTGAACATTGTTACCAAAATTTCCACCACGGTTTAACCTTCTCAGCTGCAGGCGCTTCAATCGGTTGTGTTGCAAAAATTTTCTTCTCGTACTTTGAGGCTATAATCGGTGCCTTTATGTATTATTTTTCAAGATGATAAAATTAGTTTACTTCTCTAATCTCACTTTCCGCAGTAAAATTTCAGATTTCACAATCTCCACCGCTATCGATTTTCAATTAAGCGCGGATTTATTGAACTTTTATGCAGGAGGTAAAAACAACTATATGGAGTATTTAGAGACAAAAAACGATATCATTCAATTTTCACCAAATTCCATAAAGAACTTGAATTATTTGTATTTGTTCCAAAAACGCTATCATGAAAAATATTAATTTTCGAAAAAATACTGCAGAATGTGGGGTGGAAAAATTGTAGGGATAATTAGAAAGCAGGATCAGGGTCAGAAACCCGCTAAGTACCCGTAGCGAAATAACTTAGGCACGTTTTTATACTGTACTCAAGTATTTTCGCAAACAAGCTCAACTATTTGGTTCAAACATAATTGTGTGTTGCATAGGTTATTTTGTTGTGGGCACTAATAGAGTAAAAAGGAGAATTAAAAGCATGAATTTAATTCTAAAAGTGTAGAAGGAAAATAAAAATAAAATCATTTTTCTCTATATTGAAATCCTTTACTCTTTTCTCTACACTGAAAATTATTTCTGTTATTTATTACGATCAGCTTTTTAGATTTCACGTTTTCCACACATCCCGGTAGCTGGCTGCGATTACCTTGGAACTTTCAGGAGGTTTGCCCTCCTCCTTTAATGAGGCCATTACCTTTCCCTTTCCGGTCTCCTTGAGCCGATTGATTTCCTTTATGCTGTCCTCGTTTTCTATGCTCAGGACAAAAGTTCCGTAGCAGGGCTTTGTATAGGTAAAAATTAGAGCGTTGCCCTTAGCCCCAACAGCAATAGGCGGTATCCCTATTATGTAGTAGTCCTTGAAGATTTTGTATCCAGGGGATACATAGTAAACCTCGTCAGAATTTTTCTCAATATACTCTCTAGCGTCCTTGAAGCTTGTCCTTTCCAGATGAATTTTGTACTTCATTTGTTCAATACAACTCATTTGATGATGTCCTCCATCACCTTATCCAGTTTATTCTTTAGACGAACTGGGTTGTGAACGTCCTGAGCCACGATCTTTTCACAGTCGAACTCTATGGTTTCAGCAAGAGCTTCGGCATTCCTGCCAAAAACTATAGAATACATCCCGGCCTGAGAAATGGAGCTCATAGTTGTTGCATAAGTCATTCCAGCATCGTTATGCATAAAGGCGAAGCAGATATCAAAATCCGCTCTTTTTTCAATGATATCTACTATAGTTTTGTCGAGATCTACTAGCTTTTTTACATAATATCCATCGGAATCAGATACCTTCAAAAGCTTGCTAGCAGCAGTTGTTCCGGCAACGGTTACATCAAATCCTAAATTGGTAAGCTTATGGGAAAGATATAATGCAATGCTGGTTTGAATCGGAATCTCTGGACATCCCATCATAAGAAGCACTTTTGCATTGGTCATAAAATTCATCTCTTAGTATTTTATTTATAAAAATGTAGAATGAGTAAATCCTCAAAATCAACTTTTGCAATTAATATTTCTGTAGAAATTGATATTTTTCCAATATTTTTCGCTAAGGATTATCCCCCTGATACTGGGGAAAAAAGTGTAATTTCATCTCCTTCTGAAAGTGTAAGAGAATCGATGTCTTCTTCATAAATTCTGGCTCCGTTCATCATCAAAACCAAATTACTGTGCACGTTTCCGTCTTTGGAAAAAAGCTGGTCTTCGGATTCACCGGCTTTCCCACGAAGTGCTCTAAGAAATTCCCTCATTGAAGTGCCGTCCTGGAATTCAAGAAAACTATCCGCCCCGAGAATGTCCTTTATCTGAGCAAAGGTTTTTATTCGAATTTTCATATTTCCTCCATCAGCATTGCATTTTTGTCTCACTTTTTGCAATCTGTAATTCTATCTTCATTCCCATTTTCTTGACAAAAAGTATTATTACTAATAATGTCCATTTCAGAACATTCACAATTGTGAATGTTGTTACAAAATTTAATGTTTCCGGTACAATCAAAACAAAATTCAACCCAAAAGGTCGGTACTCATCCATGGAAAAAGAAAACGTGCAGGATTCGTTGCTCAAAGAACTTGCAGGATTAGAATGCTTACTTATTTCATATTCAGGGGGAATAGACAGTACTTTACTTGCGTTATTTGCGCAAAAAGCACTTAAAGATAAGGTCAAATGTATACTTTTTGATGCGCCCCTTGTCCCAAGAAGAGCTGTCGATGACGCAAAGGAAACAGCACACAATTTTGGGTTATCCTGCTCTATAATTCCTTTTCCAATTCTGGAAAATGAAGAGTTCAGGAAAAATGGCCCCAATCGGTGCTACATATGTAAAAAACAATCTGCAAAGATATTAAAGGATCAAGCTGAAAAACTGGGAATTTCAAAAATAGCTGATGGGATTAACGCTTCCGATCTCAATGAGTACCGCCCCGGACTTCAGGCAAGTAATGAAGAAAAAATCCTTCACCCCTTTCTCTCACTTGGGATTCAAAAGAAACAGATCAGGCAACTGGCTCAGGACTGTGGCTTTGATTTCTGGAACAAACCGTCAGCTTCATGTCTTGCATCGCGAATTCCATATGGGGAAGAAATCACAGCTGAAAAACTGCAAGTTATAGAAAACGCAGAGAATTTGCTGCACGATATGGGGTTTTCAAATCTGCGTGTAAGACTGCATGGTAAAATTGCGAGAATTGAGTTGATACCTGAAGAATTTGAAAAGGCAGTAAACATGCGAGATCGAATTCTAGAGGCATTGCAAGACTGTGGCTTTTCTTATATTACTCTAGACCTTAAAGGATACAGAAGCGGGAGTATGGATGAAGTGTTATGAATCTAGAAGACTGTCTTGCTGACTTTCAAATACCTAGATACCTCCATTATATGGATAGTGCGGCAACTAGCCTTGTTCCTGAACCTGTAATAACTGCAATGAACGAGTATGATCGACAATACCGCGCCAATGTTGGTCGGGGAATGCACAGGCTAACAAGAGTTGCAACACAGAAATATCAGGATGCACATGAGCTGGTCAGCAGCTTCATTGGTGGGAAAGAGGGCACCACAGTCTTTACAAAGAATACGACCGAAGCTATCAACATGGTTGCAGCCGGCCTTGATTGGCAGCCCGGAGACCGAATAGTTACAACAGTTGTAGAGCATCATTCCAACCTGCTTCCCTGGCTTCGACTGCGCCAGAAAGGCATTGAGGTGGTTATTATCCCACCTGATGAAGCTGGGATTTTTGATATAGAAACATTTGAAGAAGCAATTACTGCTAACACAAAGCTAGTCGCTGTAAACCATGCTTCAAATGTACTCGGTACCGTACAGCCTGTTCGGAAGATTGCTGAGATCTGCAAAGCTCAGGGAGCCTATTTCTTGGTTGATGGGGCACAGTCCGTTCCCCATTTTCCTGTGGATGTCCAGTCTTTTGGATGTGATTTTTTATGTTTTTCAGGCCACAAGATGCTCGGGCCAACAGGAACTGGCGTGCTGTGGATGCGAAATGCAGTTATCTCTCCCCTTATATTGGGCGGAGGTACAGTAGATGACGCTACAACTGAAGGATATACCTTGACTGGAGGCTACCAGCGATTTGAGGGAGGTACCCCGAATATCTCAGGCGCAATAGGGCTTGGACAGGCTGTAAAATATCTTGAAAACCTGAGGATGGATGTTATTTTCAAGCATGAAAAGAAGCTTACTGAACGTCTTCTAAAAGGGCTTGTAGACATCGAAAATGTCACAATTCATGGGCCGCAGGACACAAAAAATAGGATCGGAGTCGTCTCTTTTACCATAGGTAGGATTCACCCTCATGAAATAGCCTATTTGCTTGACGAAAGAGCATCAATTCTTGTCCGTTCGGGAGATCACTGCTGTATCCCATTAATGAAACACCTTGGGCTTGAGAATGGTACTGTAAGATCAAGCCTTTACCTGTACAATACCTCGGAAGAGGTTGACCTGCTTATTGAAACCATTGAAGAAATTGCACGTATGGTCTAAGGAGTGTAATAAGGAGTATATGGTATGAGGATGTACAGCACGGTCACCTGTATAAAATATGATAACGGGATAATGATCCCGTCGTCTCACGAAGTCGTAATGGAAGTACCTCTCGCAGTTTTTGTTAACGGCCGCCATGCTCTAACCGCTATGGTAAGCCCGACAATGCTTGAAGAGTTTGTAACAGGATTTTTATATACGGAAAGAATTATCCGCAGACTTGAGGATATCGAATCGCTGCATATAGAAGAAAGCAGAGAAAGAAATAGAGATAAAAACGAAAAAACAGATGGTGTCAGCCCTCTAAGTGCTAGCGTTCTGACAAAAGACCCGTTTTCAATCATGCTTTCAGGCAGAACTGTTCTTTCAGGGTGTGGAGGCGACACTTCATATATGGACGCAGACCGCCTCCCCAAAATACAGTCTGATCTGGTCACTGATGTTTCAACAATTAAAAGTATAATGAAAGAAACGCTGGTCTCAGACCTTCATGTCAGAACAGGTGGTATACACATTGTAGGGCTTTTCGGGCCGGAAGGAAAAATCTGCGTAATAGAAGATATTGGTAGGCATAATGCCCTTGACAGAGCAATAGGATACGGACTGAAACATGGTGTGGACTTCTCAAAAACAATTGTAACCTGTTCTGGAAGGCTTTCTTCGGAGATGGTAAGGAAATGCCTTATCGCCAATATTCCTGTTATCTCCTCCAGAGGTGCAACCACAACGCTTGCCATAAGCCTGGGAGAACAAGCCGGCCTTACAATTATTGGTTTTGTCCGGAGCCAGAAGATGAACATTTATACAGGTGTCGGAAGAATAAGAAATTTGGAATAAATTTAATTAAGAGTCTTTAATGCTTATTATGGATTTTTAACGCTTAATTAAGATCTAACCATTTTCCAGATGAATATTTGCTAATCAATAGACTATACGCATAATATAATCACTTATAACTAAACCATACAAAATTCAAAACGTCTATCGAGGAATCTTATGGATAACCCGTTAAAAACAATAAGAGAAACAAAACCTCTCGTACATCATATAACTAACTGGGTAACTATTTACGACTGCGCAAACATGACAAGAGCTTTTGGCGCGCTGCCTATAATGGCACATGCCCCTGAGGAATGTGCTGAGATGACAGGGATTTCATCTGCTCTTGTGCTTAACATTGGAACCTTGACATCCGAAATCATTGATTCCATGCTTATCTCTGCTGCCGCTGCAAACGAAAAGAAAATTCCGGTCGTACTCGATGCTGTTGGAGTTGGGGCTACGAAATTCAGGGACGAGATGGCTGCAAAAATCCTTGATTCTGTTCGTATCGATATCATAAAAGGCAATTATTCGGAAATTGCAAAACTGGCAGGCGAAAACGCTAAGACAAGAGGAGTTGAAGCAACTTCAATTGATGCAGACCCTGTGAAAATTGCGAAAGAATTTGCAAAATCAAGCTCCTCTATTATTGTGATGACAGGAAAAGAAGATATTATAAGTAACGGCAAGAGGGTGTTCGTTGTAAAGAACGGGCATGATCTGATGGGTTCAATTGTCGGAACAGGATGCATGGCTGCATCGGTAATAGGTTCATTCGCTGCCATTAATCCAGACTACTGCGAAGCATCCAGGGACGCTTTATGTTACTTTGGAGTTGCAGGAGAACTTGCAGCCGGGAAGTCCAGTGGTCCTGGAAGTTTCAAGGTCAACCTGTATGATGAGGTGTTCAACCTATCGGATGAGAAAGTAAAAAGCATGATGAATTTTGAAGAAAAGTAGGTTTCAAAGGATTTCAATTCCTACTCATAGATGAATTTTTATGAAAAGACATATTTCATAGAAACTCATTTTTAAAAACATACATACTGGATGGATTAAGCATTATGAATCAAAAAGGCTTCAGCCGAAAAAGTTCCCCATTAAAAGAAATAGATTTCTATCTTGTGACCGATTCCGGACTCTCAAAAAAAGGGGCTTTATCCGATGTTAGGGAAGCAGTTGAGTCGGGTTGCAGGATTGTTCAGTACCGGGAAAAAGATAAAAGTACTAAAGAGATGGTCGAAGAAGCTTCCAAAATTAAAAAAATCTGCAGTGGAAGGGCAATATTTCTGGTAAATGACAGGATTGATGTTGCTTTGGCAGTCAATGCAGATGGAGTTCATATAGGCCAGGATGATATGCCTATTGAAATGGCAAGAAAGCTCCTTGGCAATGATAAGATAATTGGCCTTAGTGTATGCGACAGGGAGGAAGCAATTCTGGCGGAAAAATCCAGTGCTGACTATTTGGGCCTTGGTCCTATATTTGATACTGCCACAAAAAAAGATGCCGGAAACGGAATCGGTCCGCTTAAAATAAGAGAGGTTAAAGATGCAATAAAGATTCCTGTAGTTGCTATTGGCGGAATAAATAAAGAAAACTGCGAGAGTATTATTCAAAATGGAGCTGACAGCCTGGTCGCAATTTCTGCAGTCGTGTGCAGTGACGATGTAATAAAAGAAACTAAATATTTTATTGACATAATCCGGAGAATCAAAAAGGCGTAAGAAGAACTGAATCAAAAAGCATAAGAAGGACTTATTCTCCACTCTTTCTCCAACGCAGGTCTGGGCTTTCTAAAAACACCCATTTTAATGGATAAGCTGATCCCAAAACCTATTTTATTGTCAATAGATTTGAATTTCTTGGAACTACTTTTGTAATCGGAAACTCAATTATTTACTCAAAAGATGAGACTTAAAGGAACAAATTTTGAGTTTTAGGATCAGCTAGTGAATATGATATTGTCTCAAATAATATTATGGGAAAGTAAGATACCACCACGAAAAAGGAAGCAAGCACAGATGAATAAAAAGATACAGACCAGTTTAATAATCTACACAATAACAGGAACTATCATAATAGCGAGCCTTTACACAACAATACAAAAATACACTTCAGAAAACATAGCCGCTACACTCATCGCAAGCATAACAACAACGATAGCAATAGGCTCATTAATATTAACAAAAAGCTCATTAGAAGAAACACAAAAATCAGTAAACCTAACAAAAGAGACACTAATAAAAACGGAAAACGAACAAAAAATAAGAGATATCGAAAAAAGTTTTGATTATTTCTATTACCCCTTAAGAGACTTTTTAATAGAATGGATGGCACCGGCCAACGATCCCGACTTTCATACAGAGAACATCAACAATTTTGAAATGACACCTATCTCACACTACAGATACTTAGCAACAGATAAAACAAGAGAATTTTTTGAAAAAGTATACAGGCCGCATTCTTACATAAAATACAAAGAGGTTGTACAACTATTAGAGTACGTAACAGAAGACATTAAAACAAAAAGCAACATGCTAAAAGACATAAAAACAGAAAACAACAAATAAAACAGGATGAGAGAGCAGAGAAAGGACATTTCTGTAATCACACTTACACTTTAGTAACTATAAATTTCTGCATTCCTAAGGTCGTGCCATCTTAGCAAGGGAATAATATATAAAATTAAGAAGTTTTTCAAAAAACCACGCGCTATATTGTGTGTATTTTAATGAGCACCTGCTTTTATTGAGATATTTGCTTTTTGAATAGGTCCCCTTTCCAGGGCTCATCAAGAATATTAACATTAACTTTTTCTATCCCACCAGCACTCAGGACTTTTCGCCTAACCTGGTCCTTAAGGTACTCAATCATAGGACAAGCGCTTGTTGTCAATACGAGGTTTACATCTACATTTGGCCCATTGACTACTACTTCTTTGACAAGGCCTAGCTTGACGATATCCATCCCTACCTCAGGGTCGACTACATCTTTTAGCAGGGAATAAATTTGCTCATCCTTAAGTACTATTTCTTGTGGAGTTTTTTCGTGTCCGGAAACTAACTCCTCATGTGCCTTAAACTGCTCTTCCAACCTGCTAAGCCGGTCAAGCATCTGGCTCATTACAGTAAGTACAGGGTCAGGCAGCTTGTTATGGTCAAGTTGCCCTACAGAAACCGAGGGTTCTGGCTCTGCAATCTTTCCAGGCACTCCAACGACCGTAGCTCCGGGTGGAACTGACCGAATCACAACCGAGCCTGCGCCTATTTTAGCGCCTCTTCCAACAGTAATTGGTCCAAGTACAGATGCTCCTGAGCCAATTACCACGTCATTTTCGATAGTCGGATGGCGTTTTGTCTTTTCTAGAGCTGTACCCCCTAACACAACTCCCATATATATCAAGACATCATCACCGACCTCAGCAGTTTCTCCGATAACTACTCCTGATCCGTGGTCTATAAAAACTCGCCTTCCAATCTTTGCCTCTGGATGGATTTCAATACCCGTTAACATCCTGGATATGTGAGAAAGTAGACGGGCCAGAAAATAAAAATGTCTATTCCACAGCGAATGAGATATCCGATGTACCCAAACAGCATGCAGGCCAGGATAGCAGCAGATGACCTCAAGCGTAGACCTTGCTGCGGGGTCTTTTTTGAAAACGGTCCTGATATCTTCTCTGATTCCCATTCGAAATCTTCCGGTATCAATTATCAAATCAATAAGTCATCCAGCTGTTAGGATCAGTTAAACAGCTCAGATAAATCAGTCAAACAGGTCAGTGCTCAGGTAACGCTCTCCCGTATCCGGCAGGATCACAACAATAGTCTTCCCGCTCATTTCCTTCTTGGATGCGACCTGGAGTGCAGCATAGGTAGCAGCCCCTGAAGATATCCCTGCAAGAATGCCTTCTTCTTTTGCCAGGCGTCGGGATGTAGCAGCGGCATTGTCTCCGGTAACTTTAATTATCTCATCAATCAGTTCAAGCTGAAGTACGTCAGGAACAAAACCTGCACCGATACCCTGAATCTTGTGTGGGCCAGGGCTTCCACCGCTGAGCACTGGAGATTCGGCAGGTTCGACTGCAATTGCCTTAAAATCAGGTTTTCTTTTTTTGATGACACTGGCAATACCTGTGAGAGTTCCTCCTGTTCCCACGCCTGCTACAATGACATCCGCTTTTCCGTCCGTATCTCTCCAGATTTCTTCGGCCGTTGTTCTGCTGTGAATTTCTGGATTTGCAGGGTTCTGGAACTGCTGGGCTATAAAGTAAAGCGAAGGATCATCAGCAACCATCTGCTCGGCTTTACTAACTGCCCCTTTCATTCCTTCTGCTCCTGGGGTCAGAACTATCTCAGCTCCAAGCGCTTTCAGTAATTTTCTTCTTTCTACTGTCATTGTTTCAGGCATAATCAGTATGAGCTTATAACCACGAGCAGCGGAGACGCATGCGAGTCCAATGCCTGTGTTGCCGCTGGTGGCTTCAATAATAGTTGTTCCCTTTTTGATTTTTCCTTCAAGTTCGGCTTTTTCAATCATTGCCAGTCCGATTCTATCCTTCACACTTCCCATGGGATTAAAGGACTCTACTTTAACCAACACGTCCGCGTACAGACCTTCTGTTAAGCGGTTTAACCTGACAAGAGGTGTATTGCCAATTGTCCAGGTTATATCAGAATATATTCGCGCCATCCTATCTACCGTCTTCTGTAGCCTATTTCTTCCAGGCTCCATGTAGTTTTTAATTTGATTGTATTATCCTACTTAGATTATATTAATTACCTTATATTATAAACTGCCAATAATCTGTGCTTTCTCACTCAAACCTTTTTCAAGTCTCATTACAGTTTATTAGGTGGCATTTCAATCCGCCTGAAATTCGGAATTTGAGTGGAAAACTGCTTTAACATACAGGCAATTTATAGGAAATTCACAATTGTGAATTATTCTTATGTTAAATATAGTTATCGAGAAGTTTCTTTATTGAAAAACCACAATTAAAAACTAAGAAGATCCGATTAATCAAATTAAAAACTACATGGAGTTTAACAGAACATAGAAAAACATTAGAAGAACCGATAAAGACCGGCTTTATGTTTCAGATTTTTCTTGATCTTCCACTTTATCTTCCGTTTTATCATCGTTTTGTTCTTCCGGACCGCAACCGCTATTGCACTTATTTTCAATACCTCTGGCACTTACGCAGATATCACAGATTCTTACTACAAAGTCCGAGACGTTGTTGTCGATTAAGTCCTGAGCGAGTTTTTCGATCAATTCTTTCGTTTCGCCCTGAAACTCGATCCTATATCCTCTTTTTCCCGAAATATACTGGGAAACTGCTGATGGCGCAATTCCCAGTAGTTTTGCGGATGTTGCCTGCGACTGTCCTTTTTTTACAAGTTCAATTGCAAGACTGGCTCTTATTGCAGGGACCAGATCCCACACAATTTTCTGACATGGAGTTTCCACAATTATCATCACTTTTTGAGATTTTACAATTGAGAACGAATATATCTTATATTCATATAAATTATTATCATTAGAAAGAATAATAATGAGATGCCACAATGGGCGACAAGAATCTCTTTTGAAAAATTACGGAGCATGGGCAGAGTTTCCAAAAACAGGAATGAGAGGAAGACCCAAGAACCCAGCAATAGTATCTGATAATGATTTGAAATATGCTCAGGTTATCAAAAACAAGCAGGGAAAGAAGCTCCAAAACGTTGAGAGAAGAGTTATCTGTGGTCAAAACACAGGTCAAAATAAAATCTCAACGAGTTTACTTGAAAGACATAACTTGACTTTTAGACAGGACAATAATAGAATTTCAAGGAAAAATAGGGTTTTCAAAGAAATTAAAGTATCTATACAATCAAATGAGGGTCTATTGGATCCATTTTAACTTTTGCAGAGATCATAGAGGATTAAAAAACGAAGAGGGAATTTTGGAAAACAAAACACCTGCAAAAGAATATGGAATAACTGAGAATAAATGGACATTAACAAAGTTGTTAAATTACAGGTGTAGTAAAATATCAACTAATTGAGAAGGGAGCACCGATATTTGATGAAGACAGAAATGGCAGTATTGATTGAAGAAAAGATCCGGAAGAAAATCCTGAAAACCTACAAGTGTACATAGTATAACAGTTTAAGCAATAGCAGACGAGTTTCTAAAAGCGTAGACTCATACTATTATATAAAACAAGAAAGATACTAAACCAAGTCTTGGAACTGAAAACAAAAGAGTAGCCAGAGGGCATATTTGGCAATATTAAATAAAAAAATAGAAAGGGAGTTCTCCCTTTATTACTTTACAATTACACTCTTACAGACAGAACTGCAAGTGCCTGCAGAATTACATACCTTCAAACAAACTTTATAGGTTCCTGCCTTTTTATATGTGTGGGTTATAGTCTTTGAAGTTGATGTGGAACCGTCACCGAAACTCCAGGTCCATTTTACAGCTCCTCCTGTAGATTTATCTGTAAAGGTAACTTTCTTACCGGATGTTTTGTATGTAAAGGTTGGAACGAGCTTTGCAGCCGTTATTGTAATGGCTGATTTTTTAATCTGACTCACAGAGCAACCTCCAGTACCATATGCAGTTACTTTTGCGCTATAGGTCCCTGGATTTGGTATAGTTAGCGAACAAGTGCAGATATGACTTTGCGTGCAGTGTGTACAGAAGGATCTGCAGGTAGCAACTACCTTTCCATTTTTATCCAATATTTGGTAGCTAACACTTGTAACAGTTCCTGACATGTAAGTTGTAAGCCCAATTTTAGCTGGTGCAACTCCAGTTGTAGGATGTATAACAAAGCTGTTAATTTTTACATTGCAGGTACTTGAAGCGCCTGCTACGGCAGTACATGATGCCAAAACCAATAAAAGTAATATCGAAAAAATTGCTGTTCGTTTCATCATTTTATATAAATAGACAACCTCTATTATATAATTTTAGGAACGGTTTAAATAAATTGATAAGTTGTGTAAATAAATCACAGTGTTATCTAAATAAATTTAGCATATAATTTGATAATAAAATCTTATTTGATAATAAGAATATGAGGACTAATTTTAGACATATATAAATATTTCCATTATTTACATTTCATGAAATATCTGATACTTTTTCCTTAAAGTACAATATATCAAACCAAATAATCCTTTTTTGTCCTTACTATATTATTTCAGGCAAAAAGAGAGATTTTTGAGGTTATTGAGAAGCTAAAAGAAAAAATCCACAAATTTGGAGTTATGCAATTTTTAGAATCTGGTCTGAATAAAAGAGATTTTATCCCAATATGGAAGAAATCCTTCTAAAGAATCTTAAATTAACTTTATAAAAAATTTGGATTATTTATCTGCAAAATTGAGAATTATTCAATTTTTTCTAATAAAATTTTCTCAAATTTTCCATGAAATTGGACCTTATTTCTCCTTTTTTATACCATTTAAATCGTATTACAGTTTTCCCTGAAAAATTACATTCTATTTCTTACTTAAATTCTAATTAGTGCCTTTAAAACCCTTGAATTAGGGAGCATAGCTCAGAGTATTTTCTGTATCCTTATACCATAGAAATCCTAAAGCCAAGACCCAGAATCGAACTGGGATAAATGGATCTGCAGTCCATTGCGTAGCCTTTCCGCCATCTTGGCACAGATAATCACAATTGTGAACTGGCAAACTCTCATATTCATCGTTAATATTTAAATATTCTTATTGGGGCAAAAAGTACCTGAAATCTTAGAGCCTGTCTGAAAATTATATTTTTGTTATTTTCTTGACTCTGTTCCAAAATCTAGTGATTTTTTTAATTTCTTGATTGAAAATCTGGTTTCACAAGAAGAATCCAGTTTTCGTCAAAATAAATATTCGATATCTGGAGACTTTAATTTCTAAGTTGTATCACAAGGATTGTGACTAATTACAATAGAAGATGACATTCAATATTTCCCTAGAAGAATGAAAGCGCTTTCAACTTTGATTCATTCTGAAATTCGGGAAATAAGGATTGATTATTTCCCGCTCTTGACCAGATAAATCACTAGGATGAATAATTCTTTTGTTTTGTTCCGACACTAATGAACAATCTACTTAATGTATCATTTAATTTTAAGACACCCTTTTATAGAGGATTCAGGTTTGTGAAAAACCAATTCAAACATTGTACTTATCCTATAGCGAAATTTTGGAAATATTCAATCACTCACAGCAATCAAGTTTTTCAAAGAGAGCAGGATGTTTTTCTTTTAATTTTATGAAAAGCTTTTCATCCAATTTTGCATTATAGAGGGTTTTTACATTAGAAAGCTGGTCAATTGATAAATGCTGAGCCCCTTCTAGATTTGCCTCCTCAAATTTAGCTCCTTGAAGATTAGCCTTTCTAAAATTAACCCTTTGGAGGTCAGCTCCATTAAAATTAACCCCATTAAGGTTAGCTCTTTGAAGGTTAGCATCCTCAAGTTTAGCTTTTATAAGATTAGCTTCTTGAAGGTCAGCCCCTTCAAGGTTAGCCCTTTGAAGTTTGGCCTTTATAAGTTTGGCTTTTATAAGATTAGCTCCTTGAAGATTAGCTCCTTTAAGTTTTGCTTCTTCAAGATTAGCCTCCTCAAATTTAGCTTCTCTAAGGTTTGTCTCTTTAAGTTTAGCTTTTTCAAGATTAGCCTTTCCAAGGTTAGCTCCTTCAAGGTTAGCCTCTCTAAGGTCAGTTCTTTGGATATTAGCCTCTTGAAGATTAGCTCCTTGAAGATCAGCTCCTTGGAGGTTAGCCTCTTCAAGGTCAGCTCCTTGCAGGTCAGCTCCTTGGAAGTTAGCCTCTTCAAGGCCAGCTCTTTTAAAGTTAGTCTCTTTAAGGTTGGCCCCTTGAAGATTAGCTTTTTCAAGGTCAGCCCCTTGCAGGTCAGCTCCTTGCAGGTTAGCTTCTTGCAGGTTAGCTTCTTGGAGATCAGCTCCACAAAATATAGTTCCTTTAAGGTTAGCTCTTTGAAAATTTGCTTCTATAAGGTCAGTTCTTTGCAGGTTAGCTTCTTGCAGGTTAGCTTCTTGCAAGTCAGCCCCTTGCAGGTTAGCTCCTTGCAGGTTAGCTTCTTGCAGGTTAGCTCCTTGCAGGTCAGCTCCATAAAGTGTGGCCACTTGAAGTTTAGCTCTATGAAGATTAGCCTCTTGAAGATTAGCTCCTTGCAGGTCAGTTACTTGGAGGTTAGCCTTTTCGAGGTTAGCTCCTTTAAAGTTAGCTCCTTGAAGATTAGAACCTATAAAATTTGCCTCTTGAAGATTAGCTTCTATAAAGTCGGCTCCTTCAAGCTCAGTCTTTATAAAGTTAGCTTCTCGAAGATCTTTTTTTTCTTTATCGCCCATTTATAATCACTCAGATCTAGACTTAAATAAACATTGCTATCTTACAATAACTTGATTTGGATTAAATGAACTCAGTTAAAATGTATATAAATCAATGTTAAATAACATTCGCATGCTAAGATAATTCTTATGCTTCTCCGAATTCAGTATATAATACGATTATAAATCTTTGAATATAAGTAGAAACTTCACACTGCCAAAACAAGAAAATGGCTACGTTTATACTAAGGTGTCTATTCACTAAAATAAGAAACTAATAAATTCTTCTTAAAGCCCCGACATTAACTATCCTATACCAGATTTTTTGTACTCATGAAGATAGCATACAATTCATTTTTACTAATTCTGAGTTATCAATAACTCTAAACAATTAATCTCAACAATATTTATATGTGTAAAGGATTACACTACAGCTTGATTTTTCCGAACGTTTTATATTACTCATGAGATTATTTAATGTATCATGACATGTAGAGACATGGCATTCATAAATTAAAATTTATAACCTGAGAATGGTTTCACAAATAAAAAAGAAGGTTCTGTTAATGAAATACTGGCAGCCGAAATACGAAACAATGAATCCCGAAGAAATGAAGAAACTACAGCTAAAACGCCTTCAACATAGTGTAAAGCTGGTCTATGACAATGTTCCTTTTTATAGGCAGAATTTTAAAGCAGCTGGGGTAACTCCTGAGGATATTAAAACCCTCCAAGATGTCCGTAAATTGCCTTTTACCCGGAAAACCGACCTTCGGGACAACTATCCTTTCGGACTTTTCGCTGCCAAGAAAGATGATATAGTACGTATCCATGCCTCCTCAGGAACCAGCGGGAAGCCCACAGTCGTAGGGTACACGGCAAAAGATATCGAGACCTGGTCGGACCTGATTGCACGTGATCTCACAATGATAGGACTTACACCAGGAGATACGATCCAGAACTCAATGAATTACGGGCTCTTTACTGGGGGAATTGGTTTCCACTATGGCGTAGAAAGAATGGGTGCAATGGTCGTGCCAGCTGCAACCGGAAATACCGCCCGGCAACTTGAGATGATGATCGACTTCGGCGTAACCGCAATTCACTGTACTCCATCCTATGCATTTTACCTTGCCGAAACGGCCGAAGAAATGGATCTTATAGACAAACTCTCCTTAAAAGCCGCTGTCTTCGGAGGGGAGCCTTGGTCGGAAAACACGAGAAAGCAGCTTCAAAAGAGGCTCAACCTCAAAGCCTACGACTGCTACGGCCTTTCCGAGATGTTCGGGCCAGGAATCGGTTTTGAGTGCCAGGAGCAGGATGGCCTGCACATCTGGAGTGATAATTTCCTTGTAGAAGTCCTTGACGAAAACGGAGAACAGGTCTCAGAAGGCGAAAAAGGTGAACTTGTCCTCACTTCCATAAACAAGGAAGGCTTCTGCAACATCAGATACCGTACAGGCGACATGACAAGGCTCCTTGAATCCGAATGCGAGTGCGGTAGGACAACAACGAGAATTTCCCGCCTCATGGGCAGGGCCGACGATATGCTGATCGTAAGAGGTATCAATGTTTTCCCCTCTCAGATTCAGGACGTCATCTCTAGGATTCCGCAGGTGGGCGAACACTTCCAGCTCATTCTGGACCGCAATAAACACATGCTCGATGAACTCACAATTGAAGTCGAACTCGAAGACAATGCCTTTACTGGTGACTTAAAAGACCTCAAAGCTGTTCAGGATTACGTCCAGCGTGAACTCAAAGCCGTCCTGAATATCCGCACAAATGTCGAGCTCCTTGAAAAGGGCAGCATCGAAAGGACTGCAGGAAAGGCAAAGAGAATTATCGACAGGCGCCTGCAGCTCTAAACAGAAGGGTAGCCCCAATTAAAAAAATCAGGGAGAAACTATTCCCTGATCTTCCTTTAACCTTTTTTGACGATTCTTTTCCAGCAGCCCTCTTTTATTTTACTTCAGTTTTTACTTTTCAGCCCGTAGAGCAGAGAAAATCGCTTTTCAGAACCCCGAGCACCCCCACGATCGACGAAGGAGAGCGGTCTTGCAGATAAAAAGAAGAAAAAAGCCAGCAAAAAACACGAAAAACACGAAAGAGACTCAGATTTGCTAAAAAAGCAGAACTAAATACTCTGTGGGAATAATTTCAGGTGTGTATAAGTCTTTTTTGTAGTCCTTTCTTCTTTTTGATGAGTGTCACCAGACAAGCTGGCAGGGTTTCCGATACTATTTGAAATTAAAGCCCTTTTCAGGTAGGATATTTTTCTGAATAATATAGCTATATTCACTATGCTAAACCGTTCTTACCATGCTTGACGCAGGAGAGCAGCCTTTTCATAATATGCGGAAAAACTGAAATTCCTGAATTTTATAGATGGAATTCTAAAACAGCCAAAACCTGAAAATTTTCGTTTTAATCTATCTAAATAATAAAAGGTATTATAAAACACGGCTCTGGCTTGTAAATACAAAAAATTAAGATATGTGTTATAGGTAACACATATTAACCAGAGCTTAAATTTGCTTCAACGTTCCATTTACTTTTACCTTAACTCTTTGGATCAAACTTTATAGCCCGGTCGTAAACGATCTCTGAGTATGCTGGTCCGGTCTTTGTTGTTTTTTCCAGGTAGGCCCTCCAGCCAATGAAAAGCGGTTGATCCAGCTCTATTCCATGAGGTCCCATACCATAGGGAACCTCGTAGCAGTATTGATCACCTTCGCTGCAGTTCCTGGTGAGCTTGTAGACATACAGGTATTTCGCATTTGGATTGTTGGGGAGGTATTCCTCAGCAGATCCATTGAAATCTGAGTCTGTGATTGCTCTAACACCGTTCCACACATCTGCTCCGTATATTGCGAAGTTCGAGTACGTCGCCTTTCCTGTGGCTACATGGTTGACACCATAGACAATTATGAATTCATTTGTATTGTTACCCAGAGTAATTGCCGGATCTCGCAAGAAAGGATAGTACTGCGAGGTGTTAAAGAAAGGAGGTGTCGGCGAAGAGGCAGTCTGGTTTGCTGTCCACAGATAGCATGCATCGTTGTTAGGACCTACACCGTTGATTCCTCTCTGAATAGCATCACTCCCTATTGGAACTGCCTGACTGGTCGGAAGTTCTGTGGTATTTGACTTATTATATTTGTTGAGAATCGCAATCCTTAGCTCTTCGAGATCATCTGTAAGCTCAAATTCTGTTTGCCCAGTTCCACGGACTCTTAGTTCTGGATAATCATACGGGTTCAGCTCCGTAGATTTGTTGGGAGTTATCCGGAAAACAGTTGCGGGTGTATTATTGATGTAATTCTCACCAGCCTGATTGTCATTGAATAAAGCTGGGCGGATAAATGCGGCAAATGTATCGGAGTTATTCTCCAGACCCATGTTTAATATGGTTGAAGGAAGCACCTGGGTATTAATTATATTGTCCGAATACCCTGCTGATTGGGCAGCAGCCCGGATGCGTTGATCAATGCCTTTGTCGGCCGTAATGATCATTACAGTGGTTTGATTGAAAGGATTCCCAGACGATCCATTTGGAGTTCCTTTGGTTTTGATAACCAGGTTGTTCACTGTATCTGCTACGTTGGCAAAGATCCATCTTTTCTCGTTCCCAAATGTCCTGTGCATTATGTAATGATCGTAGCTGAAGTATCTGCATTCTGGCGGTGTTCTTCCCACGAAAACAACAGCTTCATCAGGACGAAGGTTCCAGAACGGAGTTGTATTCCCGCTCATCCCAAGCGTACTTGTTAGTCTAGAAATCCGTTCATCTACTTCATGACCACTTGCTGCTGGAACAAAGAATGCCACATATTTTGTGGTTGGATTGTTTCCGTATGCAGAAGGTAATATTCCTTTCTCTAATAAACCGATTAAATCAAAGTAACCCAATTCACCTTCCTTTACAGTGAATCCATCCTTCACCAAAGCCTGTTGAAAAGCCCCCACATTAGATGTTTCATTCTGTGCGAAACAAATTCCTGTTAACGATATGAATAAAACGCCAAGTATTATAACTAGTATATAATTTTTCATATATAACCCCCAAGTTAATTTATTTTTAGTATATTAGAAACCTTGTTAGGACATTAACTAAATTTGGATAGTCGATCAGTTAACAGTCCGTATAATTTCTTACTCCCACTCTGTTTTGACTTATCTCCACTTTGTACAAATAATGTCACAAAAATACAAAAATATAACAAAACTTGCTTGATGCAGGAGAGCGGCTTTTCCCGTGAAGTCTGTAAAAAGTTGAAATTTCCTAATTTTATCAAACAAAGCCCTGAAAAAGTTAAAACCTATGAAATTTTTATTCTAACCGTTCTAAATAACAAAATTTATTTTACTTGCCTCCAATACCAAAAAAGAATTGGAGGAGTTCATGGATCCAGCCTCTCTCTCAGCTCGCCCAGCAAGCAACAAATATTCTTATTCCTGCCTTGTCTGCCCTGTGCATTGCAGGAAAACTTGCAGTTGACAAGGCAAAGAAGTAATTGTGACTATGATCTATGAAAAAGCCTTTGAAAAACTTGGTTCTGAAAGTGGAAAAAGAGCACAGGCTTTGCTGGAGAAAATAAGTCCTAAAATGAGTGCATCCCTCGAAAAAGCACTTATAATAGTTTCCAGGAATCCTGATGATCCAAAAGCAAAAGAAGAACTTCAGCAGGAAATTCTGAAACTGCTAATTGAAAATCCTGTTCTTGCTAAAGAAATCGAACTTACTACAAATCTCGATGTGGAGCATATTGACCAATTCATTGTAGAAAATTACAACAACATTTTCAATATTGGAACTAAGTCTATGGAAGAAAGTATTAAACTCATAGAATATCTGGATCAAAGAAAAAAAATCTTCGAAAACCAGTTAAAATAGGCTTGAGGAAGACCAAGAGTATAGTCCGGTTGCTCCAGATAATCCTTCCAAGATATTTTTGGAAATTACATTTCCTTGTGAAGGTGCGGAAGTAGATATTAATGAGGAAGTGCGCGGGAAGGTAAAAAAACTTACCCAATAATCTGAAAGTCTGGATTGTCATCCGTCCTTTTACACAAAATCGGTATCACCCACAATGCGAGGTCATAATACATACAGGAAGCGATGATTGGTTTGCTCCGGTATATATAGGAATAAAGAGTAGTAGTGGTCAAAAATTTTCTATTTTAGCCGTTGTTGCTAATGAAAGATGTCAAAACGAGTTTGAAAATTATATTAAGGTTGGTAAGGAAACAAAGGAATGGCTTGGAATTGAAACACTTCCGAAGGGTACTTTAATTTATAAAAATATCACTGTAATAAGGAAAAAGAGAGTAAAAATATCACTATAATAAGGAAAAAAGAGAGACAATATTTTAGTAAAATCCTTTAGGCATATGAGGTTGTAATCAATCTCCGAAGTTAACAAATCAAAAAGTGGCTTATAAATAGCAATTCAATATTGAAAATTTCTACGTCAAGACATAATTCAAATGAAAATCCGCAAACCAAATGTTATTATATAAATAGCCACAAACCTTAACTGTTATTTTTACCTAATTTTAGTTTCTCAACAATCCTATTTTTGCTCAGCCAGTAAAGGTGAAACTATGCCTCATATAATGGAATTGCTTGGAAAAACAAGAGTCGTCGTAAAAGATGGAAAGGTTATCGAAGTCGGAAAGCCTGAAGTAGAATGGTGTCCTCTCTTTGCCAAAATTCGCGGAATCCAGAAAATCACCCCTGAAGAAGTCAAGAAAAATATGGAATTCAGGATCAGTGACTTCGGGATGTTTACTGACAAGCGCCGGCTGGAACTCGAAGACTTTGTAGGGTTCGGAGCATCGGAAGTTATGATGACAGGCCTGAGCCGGGGTTTGCTTGACACAACCGTAACCGCCTGTGAAGGTGCAGGCACTGTAATTTCCAACAACCCTACTCTTGTTCAGGGCATGGGTGGCAGGATGTCCGGCCTGGTCGAAACCGAACCAATCGATGCCATCATAAACGGTATTCAGGAACGCGGCGGAATCGTGCTTGACCCTTCGACTGCAAAAATGGATCCTGTTGCAGGAGTTAAAAAGGCAGCAGAACTCGGGTACAAAAAAATTGCAGTAACCGCAGCTTTTGCTGAAACCGCAAAAGAGTTACGGAAGCTTGAAGCCGAACTCGGTCTTGATTTGATAGTAATTGGCGTACATGTTACAGGTTTAAACAGGGAAGAAGCTCAGAGCCTTGTGGAAAATTCAGACATCGTGACCAGCTGTGCTTCAAAGCCTATCAGAGACCTCGTAAAGCCTCTTGCCCAGGTAGGAACTGCAGTTCCGCTTTTTGCCCTTACCCAGAAAGGAAAGGAACTTGTGATTGAAAGAGCAAAGGATATCAAAAGCCCACTTCTGATCAATACCATGCCCCTGCCTGTGCTGCCTGAAAACAAGCAGCCGAAAAAACTGGTTTAAAAATAAGTTGCTCAGGCAGTAGCTTATCACTTTTTATATCCGTTAGGTAGGATTTTTATAATTTTTATACTGTTTTATTACATAACAGATTTCAGATTTTTTGTGTTCCATGCTTTTCGGTGTTGGTTAAGTTGATAAACTACTACCTGAGGAACTTACATATCCCGATTACTTTTCTTTTTTTCCTGCTTTGGGTGGTTTTACATCCTTCTTTGACGGCTTATCGGCTGGAGCTTTTGCATGGGACTTTCCACAAGCGGTTCCCGCTTTTGAACTGTTGCTTGTTGTAGAGTTTTTTGCCATTTTAAAACACTTCTTACTTAATATTTTTATTGAGTATTTGGTAATACTACCTTAAACTTATATATAAGTTTCCAGCTCAGATTTACTCAAAAACTCCCATAGAATCGGCTCATCAATCTTTAATTCGACTCATTAAACCAAGGCTCGCCTGTCGATATTCAGTTCAATAGATCAATCTTCAGTTTTTAGAACTGGTTATTACTTCCGAATTTTGAGCTTTAATTTCATACAACTTACTTAAAACAGATCTCAAGAAATAGGTTATTTTAAAGAGAAGGAAGAAGTTTTGGCCTCTAAGCACAGGTATTTACCCACAATAAGTCATACCTGTAAGAAGTTTTCTTTTGGCTCCGAATTTCCAAATTTTCAGAAAAATCAGATTCATTTTCTGGAATTTTTTCCTTCCTGTTTCTGTTCTGTTTGTTCGAGTCTTTTATTTATTATATACTCTCCAATTGGATTGACAAAACCAAGAAGGATCCCCAGCCCTGTAAAAATGTAGACGACCGTAAAGATTTTTCCCAGATCAGTTTTAGGGGCGAAATCCCCATATCCCACAGTTGCCAGGGTGATAACCGAAAAATAGAAGGAATCAAGCCATCTCCAGCCTTCGACCCTATGATAAAAAGCCGTGCCCACAGCAAGAATTAGTCCAGTGAGATACAGGAGTGATCTGAATTTCGGGTCCTTCAGTAGTGTCGTTAGTGTCCTGAAAAACGTCAAGAAAGTAAAAAGAAAAGGAATCATTATCATTTCCCCTGGCAAGTTAAGCCAAACTCTAAGTCCACCTCAACAAACGAAAACCGAGCTGACAGGAGCTGAAGCTACACTGGCAAAAAATCGGTTGCAGATTTCTCCCTAATATATTTTCCATCAATGGTTAAAAAGAAATCTGTGCGAGTAGTAATCCGGTAATTCCTTGGGCACACTAGGTTGAAGCAAATTTGGTGAGCGATTGAACCTATACTTATCTTTTTTTCCGAAGTTACTGGCTTAATATTATTTTTGATAGTTACTTGCCTTTTATGAGTCATAGAACTGGAAGAGAATCAAATCAATGAAAGCCCAACCACGTCCAAATCTCAGCTTAAACAATCAAAAATTTAGTTATATGTTGAAGTCCATTCAATTTATTGAGTATAGAAGTTTTGGTCGTGTCCGAAGTTATTGATTAATTCCAAAAAAGAGAGTACACTCTCCATGTTTGGAATAAGTTGGGGGAGGGGTATTCTTGTGCTTACTTTTTCCAATAACTCACGCCCATTACCAGACTTCAATCAACCAATAAATGTAGGAGATCAGCATGGCAGGGAAAGCAACCAAACCAGTAATAAACCCAAATAATTGCATGAAAGCCGCATCAGAAAAAGCATCAGAACATAAACTAAAAAAGCCTGAGGAAAAAGGAAAGTAAAATATCTGAAGTATGGCTGGAGGTCACCGGCGTAAAAAATGCTGGGTAGTCAGTGACCTCAGCCGAATAACCTGAAAGGAAGGTCATAGATGAAGGACTAAACCTTTTATCCTACCTTGAACTATCTGATCTTCCTCTATTCATTGGTTGAAGTTATTTTTAAAAAGTTTTTAATTTCATAGCCATATCTTTTTTCCGCACTTATGTGAAGTTATATTAGACCTGCTTCGATGCACGAAAACACAAACTTGCATAGCACTGGAAACTTAATTATCCAAGCATCAACTTTGTAATGATGAAAGACCTAATTTATGATTACTGTCTATGTAAGACTTTTTAGCAATAATGAACTTACAAGGCAAAGGTTTGGGTCAGTAAGTAGGAATAATCTAACCTCATTTGGAGAAAATAGCATGATGGAACTTATGCAAGGTTTGCCCGACAATGTTCTGGGTATTATTGGTAGTGGAACGATAACAGGAGAAGACTACGACACTGTACTAATTCCTGCAATGAAAGACAAACTACAAAGGCACAAGAAGATTCGCATGCTCTATCAATTGAAAAAGGACTTTGTACATTATGCACTTGATGCTTACTTAGAGGATGCAAAGGTGTCGTGGCATACACTTTCATTTGAGAAAGTTGCGGTTGTCTCTGATGTTCATTGGATAAACGATTCTGTCAATGTGTTTAAATTCATTATTCCTGTCCAAGTGAAAGTTTTCAGTAATAATGAATTTGACAAAGCGAAGGCTTGGATCAGTGAATAATAGTCTTGATATTTGCGTCTTATAAACGACAAGAGAAGATTTAACGTCAATAAAATCATTCAAAAATGTTAAAGTATTAAAAGAAGAACTTGAGGAGGTTGGAGAGAAACATACATTCACACATAAAATGTCGCATTATTTAAAATGGTGACTCTATATATAAACGCCAGTAAATAGAATTTATAAAGTTAGTTTCGATCCTCTAGGCTGTATTCAAAATGGATAGAGAAATTTGTTTTGGTTGTAAAAACTTTTAATTGGAGTTGGTTTTTTCTTTCTGGAGAGCAAGATTCAGAACATTTTCACACACTTCTTTACTCTCTATTTTTAGGATCTTAGCCTTTGATCTTTCGGTGGTAACGTTTTCATCCTCTTGCATATAAACATACTTTCCATTTTCAGTTCCTATGATTACAGAGGTGTCTGGGATTACGTATACTCCAAAATAATCAGCAAGTTTCGGACTCTCGTCAATATCTAAAGACATAACTGTGGCTTTACCGTCATAATCTGATGCAACCTTAGCTAAAATAGGCTCTATGCTCTGGCATTCTCCACACCATTGAGCTCCAATTTTCAAAAGAACGGGTCCTTTTTTGAGAGATGTATTTATCTGATCCAGTTGGGTTACATCTACAACAGTACTCTCTTTCTGTGTTTCCTGAGAATTCGTAGTATTTTCCTGGGCATTCTCAGAATTCGTAGAATTTTCTTGGACCTCCTGAGGATTTGTGACATTTGCCTTGCTACTAATACAGCCAGCTGTTAGGATCACAGCCACAAGGAGAATCAATAGTATAACTAATTTATTCATGTTTGTCGTCTACTATATAATTTTTTAAATTCAAATCGTGATATAGTTATAGTATTCACACCAATTATCTATTTAAATTATATGGGTTCTCATCTATCTTTTTAGTTCCCAAAAAGGCTTGAAACAAGAAAATTAAGAACAATGATGGAGGAAAGCTCCTCCAAAAATGTGATAGTTCAAAATATAATCAGACAACTTAGTCAACTATTCCGCCTGTATTTGCGGAATGGACAGAGCGCTGGTACCTAGCAAGGTAACCTGTGATCTCAGTTTTAGGAGGCACAAAGGCAGCTTTCCGTTGCTTAAGTTCTTCTTCAGAAATTTTCAGGTTGAGGACTCTTTCAGGAATATTGATTTCTATCATATCCCCATCTTTTACAAGAGCAATTGGTCCTCCTTCAACAGCTTCAGGAGAAACATGCCCGATACAGGGTCCACGTGTACCTCCAGAAAAGCGTCCGTCAGTTATCAGAGCTACTGACTCTAGAAGACCCATACCTCCAAGCGCGGCTGTAGCTGCAAGCATTTCCCGCATTCCAGGGCCGCCTTTCGGACCTTCATATCGTATTATCACAACGTCTCCGGGTTTCACATTGCCTGCAAGAATACTTTCCATAGCAGCTTTTTCGCCGTCATAAACCCTCGCAGGGCCTGTGTGAATATGCATCTTTGGATCAACTGCTGCCTGTTTCACAACCGAGCCTTCAGGAGCAAGGCTGCCTTTAAGGACTGCAATTCCTCCTTCGGCATGGATGGGTTTTTCGAGAGTTCCAATAATCTCTTGATTAAGCTTCGGATTAACAATTTCTAATTCTTTTAGATTTTCTCCAAGAGTCTTGCCATTAACAGTACGTTGTTCCAGATAAAGTTTAGGAGAAAGTCTTTGAATGATTGCCTGAACTCCGCCTGCTCTGTCAAAATGCAACATAAAGTTTGATCCTCCAGGACGAAGCGATATCAGATGGGGGGTTGCCCGGCTCAGTTCATCAAATTTCTCAAGAGGGAGATTGAGCCCGAATTCATGGGCAAGGGCAGGAAGGTGCAGAGTAGTATTCGTGCTTCCTCCGATGGCCATGTCCACCATAATGGCATTCTCAAAAGATTTGAAAGTGACAATTTTTCTGGGAGTCAGGTTCTCTTTAACCATCTCAACTATGCGCTCACCGGATTCCTTAGCAATGCGGATCTTTTTTGCGTCCACTGCATGGGCAGTTGCACAGCCAGGAAGGCTCAGACCAAGGGCTTCGGTCATACAGGCCATAGTATTTGCGGTAAACATCCCTGCGCACGATCCAGCTCCAGTACATGCAAAATTTTCAAGCCTTTTAAGATCGTCATCTGAAATTTTACCTACTCTGTGAGCCCCTACCCCTTCGGAGACTGAGATGAAATCCTTGTAACTATCATCAATATATCCGGGAAGCATAGGCCCTCCTGTTACAACAATTGCAGGGATATCAAGTCTGCCTGCTGCCATAAGGTGACCTGGAACAATCTTATCACATGTGGGAATAAGAACAATGCCGTCAAACTGATGGGCCTTAGCCATAATTTCTATTGTATCCTCAATAATTTCTCTGCTAGGGAGTGAATATTTCATACCCTCGTGTCCCATTGCGATTCCGTCGCAGACTCCTATAGTATGGAATTCAAAAGGAACTCCTCCGGCATTCCTTATTCCGGCTTTTACGGCCTCAGCAAGTTTGTTCAAGTGCATGTGACCAGGAATTATATCATTCCAGGAATTGACAACTGCGATAAATGGCTTCCTCATCTCGGAATCTGTGACACCCGTTGCTTTCAAAAGTGAACGGTTAGGAGCACGTTCCGGTCCTTCTTTGATGATATCGCTTCTCATGTTAGGTCTCCATAGAATTTTTCGGTGAGAATTAAAAGTTATACTATATATACGACTTACGCATTTGAGATTAAATCAAAGATATTATATGCATTCTTGATGGAATAGAGAGTCCAGCCGTTGAGAATAATTTGTATACTAACCTATTAAATCAAAAGATAGGTTTATTAACCGGCGGCGGTTATTGGAACTGAAAATCACTTATAGAGAATAGCCACCTCTGAGATGATATCAATGGATTCAATGGAAAAAATATTTGGAAAAACCGCACAGATGACAGTTCTTAAAAACCTGATTAAAAATCAGAATGAGCCAACCTATCTTTCAGGAATAGCTGAAGAAACTGGGTTATCTCATTCCAGTGTATCAAGGGTTATCGAACCTTTGGTTGCATCAGGCATTGTTCAAGAAAAACCCCTCGGTAAGCAGATACGAACTTTCCAGCTAGATATGGAAAATGAGGCAACAAGCGTGATAGTTGATTTTTACAATAAAATCAACGAGTTAATAAAGTAAGTCTAAGAAATAGGAAACATGGGAAGTTAAAGCTTCCCAACTTACTATTTTGGCTTTTTTCCTACAACTTACAAAGAGTTTCTGCAATTCACTGAAATTGTCTTTTTATATATTTTTATTTTTAGGTAATGAAACTCTAATAGTTGGATCATTTTCCAACAGGCATCTGTTTTATGTAGTCAAGTACAATTTTTAAAAACAATACTTGATGCCCAATACCCAGTTAGAAAAGTTAGGTTTTTAGAGTAAATTACCAGAAAAGGAATCATTTCAATAATATTTAATAAATTATAACCATTCAGACTTTAATCTAAATCTCCACTCTTAGCATTCAACCAGCAGGCTTCCAAAACAGACTAAGACCCATAAGATTAAATAGCTTTTATCCTTATTTCCCTTGAAATCGGCGCTGGTAAGGTAGATAAAAAAACAAGACAGCACCAAAATAAATAAAAGACATTATTAGAATAATTTAAGCAACTTATCACTGATTTATAGTACAGATTGATGATTATTTATTCTTAAATCTTATTTAATTTCATATTTGGGGCCACGAGAAGTGGGGAATAGTTAATTTCAAAATCTAAATTGAGGCTTATAAAATGCAGTACCAGGCAACAGTTAGAATTGAACAGAAAGCGGGTATGCTCGATCCTGAAGGCACTACAGCAAAAAGGGCTCTCGGACAACTTGGCTACCAGGTCAGCAGTGTAAAGACCGCAAAGCTGTACGAAATAGTGCTCGAGGCCGAATCTTCAGAGATTGCAGAGCAGAAAGTTGACGAGATGTGCCAGAAACTTATTGCAAACCCAATTGTCCACAATTATACAATCAATCTCAAGGAACTTAATTGATTTGTGGCGGATAAACGATTAAGGTGTCAGAAAAGCCAAAGCTTTGAAAATTGAGGGGAAAAAATGAAAATTGCCATTCTTCAGTTCGGAGGCACAAATTGCGACTTGGACGTCCTTCATGTCCTTAAAGACGTCGTAGGTGTGGATGCCGAGACTGTCTGGTACAAACAGGAAGACCTGACAGGGTTCGACGGAGTTGTTGTCCCTGGAGGATTCTCCTACGGAGACTATCTCAGGGCAGGAGCAATTGCAGCCCGCACTCCAATAATGAATTCAGTAAAAAAACTCGCAGCTGAAGGCAAGCCTGTCCTTGGAATCTGCAATGGATTCCAGATTCTTACCGAAGCCCGGGTGCTTGAGGGAGCCCTGACAACTAACGAATACCCAAAATTCCGGTGTCACTGGACCAATCTTAGGGTAGAGACTGTTGATACACCTTTTACCTCTAAGTTCAGGAAAGGCGAGATTATCAGGATGCCTATTGCCCATATGGAAGGGCAGTTTTATGCCGAAGAGAAAAACCTGGCAGAACTTGACGAAAACGAGCAGGTTGTCTTCCGCTATGTGGATGAAAAAGGAAAAGTAACGGACGCAGCTAATCCTAATGGTTCCCTTGAAAATATTGCAGGAATAGTAAATACTTCAAGGAATATCTTTGGTCTCATGCCCCATCCGGAAAGAGCCTCCGAGGCAATCCTGGGCTCAGATGATGGTCTGCGGGTTTTCGAATCCATGGTGGATTATATTACTGAGAATTTCTGATCAGTTCGATTTTATTTCTTTAATTTTTTTTCTTTAACATTATTCTTTAATTTATTTAGAACTATTTTTATTTTCTATACCTATTTCAAAGACAGAAAGTCTCTTATCAATCTAAATACAGGATTCCATTCATTATTCCAAGAAGTGAAGTGTCAGCTTTGCAACATCTCGTTGACTGACAACTCCTACTATTTTATTTTCTTTGTTCGTCACTGGAAGTGACCTGAAACCATATCTGGAGAACATCGCTGTGGCCTCTGCAATACTGCTTTCCGGCTTCAATGCTATGACACTCTTATTCATTACATCCTTAAGTAGTGCTTCATCATCTGCCTGAAGGATCTCCTTTACATCGATAATACCCAATAACTTATTATTCTTGCCTACGACATGGATATACATTATTTCATCCTTGTCCTTTGCAATTTTGGGATAATCATTCTGTATAGTCTCTACCTTCTCGTCAGGTTGAGCCTTTATATACTTCTCTGTTATGAGGTTGAGTATTGTGTCCTGCCGTTTTTCAAGGATAGACTTTATCTTATGGAGATTTCCTTCATCCATTAACTTCATTATCTCTGCTTGATCCTCCAAAGTCAGCACAGCTAACACATCAGCTGCCTGACCAGGCGTCATTCTATCGATCAAATCTGCGACCTTCTCCTTGTTTAGAGAGGATATTATCTCCCTTTGCATGTTTGGGCCAATTTCTTCGAGAGCATCAGAAGCATGCTCTTCATCAAGCTGATTGATAACAGTAAGTCTCTGCTCATGGTCCAGATCCTCAAGAATCTCTACGATATCCACAGGTGGAAGATCGTTAAGTTTCTCTTTTAAAATACTTAGCTTCACGTCACCTGTGAAACTTCCAATATCTGGTGGTAATGCTTGAACATAAAACCAGGGAATGAGCTCCTCTTCATTTTTATCGGCTTTCTTATGAACCAAATTAGCAAATTTACTAAAGCCCAGCCTCCGGAGACGTGCATCTCTAGAGGGATCTACATCAGTAATATAGAGTTTGTTCTTCAGTACCATCTTGATATCGTAAACGACCTCAACTTCTGCATCTTCCATATCTAGGATCTTTTTATCCATAATGAAATCTTTCAGAAGAATAAATCCTTCCGGAATTTTGCAGGCATACTTTTCCACATCGTCGAGATCTACATTGATTTCTTTTTCACTGAATGTGCTTACATTATCCCATGGTACCATTAACGAGGGATAGCCAAAAGGTCGACTTATAATGATGTGTGTAGCTACAGCCACCTTGCCTGTATTAACTATAATAATATCTAATAACTTTCCTATTTTTTTGCCTTTTAGAAATACGTTTGCATTCATCACGTCACTCAAAAAAAAGATTTCTTTTGATTGCGTTTTTGTGGATCCAGCCTTCATACCTTCACCTCCTCTTATCTTACCAGTGTATAGAATTTATAAACTAATATGATTACAAGCATTATCAGATAAATTCTTAGGGCAAGGAGTGAAATCTTGACCAAAGGCGTCATTTGCAAGCGTGGTTTACTATATTTCTGATTAATCTTCTCTACTTTCCTCTTCCACTCTTTTACTAAATATATGATTCTCCCCTTTTGAGATATGTCGTCAACGCTATCTGTCATATTTATTACCCCCTTATCTTCGCACATCTTATTCTCGCTCATTTAAACCACCCCGGAAAAACCACGCTTAAGGCATAGAGTGTGGAGAGAATAATAATCATAAGCACTATCGAGAAGCCAAATATATTTTGAACAAGAGTATTTTTATATTTACCCATTAGCTCCTCATTGTTGAGCAGAAGTATTAGAAATACCAGAGCTGCTGGAAGAAGAGTTACAGCTATAACCTGCACGAATAGAGTTATCAGTACCAGCGGAGAACCTGGGAGCAATACTATTATGCCGGCACCAATCAGGCTTAAAAAATAGAACACATAGAACATCGGAGCTTCTGAAGGCTTGTTATTAATGGAATGAGCCCATCCAAACACCTCTCCCATAGCCCACGAACTTGCCAGCGATATACATATAGCTCCAAGAAGACCAGCATCAAAAAGTCCTATGGCTAGAGCAGAGCCAACAAAGGGGTTATGGACCATGATTGCAGATGCAGCAGCAGCAGCACTTTCAATATCTGCTCCGCCTGGCTTGTAAAGCAATGTAGCGGTGAGAATTATACAAAAAGCTGCAACAATTACTGTGAAAAGTGCACCAGATGCGGTATCGATTTTTCCAAATAAAATATCCTTTTCGGTCATGCCCTTATCTACTACAGAACTCTGCTGGAAGAACAACATCCATGGAGCTATCGTTGTTCCTATATTGGCCATAAGGAAGAAAAACACATCATTTGTTAATCCTGTGGGAAAACCTGGCATTAGCCCTTTTGTGATCGCGCTAACGTCAGGGTGAATGATCAGAGCTGCAGGAATATAAATCAGGTTAAGTGCACAGAATACGAGTACTATCTTTTCCCAGGTCCAATATCGACCCTGCATGACTATAGCACTCATCAAGATGGAAACACCGAGTACTGTTACTATGGGCGGCACGCCAAAAATATTCAGAGCAGCCGTCATTCCTATAAACTCAGTAACTAATGTAAGAAAATCTACAATACCCAGATCTATTAACGAAAACCAACCCCAGAATGGGCCAAAAGCGTCAAATATAGCCTCAGCATGTCCTCGTTTAGTGACCGCACCTAATCTTACAGTCATTTCTTGAACAACATATGCTACTGGGCCAAGCAATATTATAAACCATAAAAAATTAAAACCAAATTTCGCACCTGTTGCAGCATAGGTTGTAATGCCACCTGCGTCATTGTCCGCTACCATCACGATTATGCCTGGGCCTGCAAGTGCCAGATACAAACGTAGCCATTTTATGAACCTACGATATTTGTAGTAATAAGATGCACTTTCCATGATCATTCACCTCCGTTCTGGGGTCCATAATGAGATACTTATCTATAAACTTTATTTATAATTTTATACTCAGATCTCACGTGGATTTCATAATGAGGCAAATGTCTATTTATAGGTATCTTAAAGTCTCCGCGAACTATTATTACGAGTTAATTAATATATTAATTAGACCTTGATTTTAAGATAGACTTATTATTAAGTACCAGAATAACTAAGTTGAGATAACTGCGTTCCTCTGCATTTATTTTATGAATTTTTGGCAACCCGTTCTATTCAGGCGAAAAATTCTAAGTTTGACGATGCGATGAGGATACGAGCTATTACGGCAGGTATGAACAAAAATGGAAACACCATTCGATCCTGAACATATAACTGGACTGTCAGGAGAAGAGGCTTCTGAAATTCTAAAAAGGGACGGCTATAACGAGTTGCCTTCCCAAAAGAAACAGAGCATTTTTTCCATCTTATTGAATGTTCTTAAAGAACCTATGTTGCTCCTTCTTTTAGGTGCAGGTTTGATTTATCTGTTTCTAGGAGAAGTAAAAGACGCTCTGATATTACTATTGTTCGTTTTTGTGGTCATGGGTATAACGTTTAACCAGGAGAGAAAGACCGAAAGGGCACTAGAGGCTTTGAGGGATCTCTCAAGCCCAAGGGCTCTTGTAATAAGAGATGGAAAACAGAAGAGAATTCCAGGGCGAGAAGTCGTTAAAGGCGACATTCTGATTTTAAGAGAAGGAGACCGTGTCCCAGCAGATGGGGTTGTCCTTTCCTGTACAAATCTTTTGGTAGATGAATCTCTGCTCACAGGCGAATCTCTTGCAGTCCGAAAATCAGAATCTACTGGCATAATCCAGTCCTTGAATCCCGAACAGCCAGGAGGAGATGATACTCCGTTTGTGTATTCAGGGACACTGGTAATCCAGGGTCAGGGAGTAGCCCAGGCAAGCTCTACAGGGATAAACACCGAGATGGGCAAAATCGGAAAAGCTCTGGGAACAATTGCTGAGGAAGATTCTCTGCTTAAAAAAGAAACTGCCTTAATTATAAAGAATTTTGCCATTTTTGGAGGAATACTCTGCCTCCTTGTAGTGGTAGTTTACGGATTAACCAGAGGAGATTGGCTGCATGGTTTGTTGGCGGGACTGAGTTTGAGCATGGCCCTCCTCCCAGAAGAGTTCTCAGTAGTTTTGCTCGTATTCCTGAGTATGGGTGCCTGGCGCCTGTCCAAAAGAAACGTTCTGGTAAGGCGTATGCCAGCTATTGAGACTCTTGGTTCTTCAACCGTGTTATGTGTGGATAAAACAGGAACTTTGACACAGAATAGGATGATCTTAAGCACTCTGTATTCAGGAAATGAGTATTGTGAGATTAATAAAAACAAATGCCTGCTTGAGAAGTTCCATGAGTTACTTGAATTCAGCTATCTGGCAAGTTTGCAGGATCCCTTTGATCCGCTTGAGAAAGAAATAAAAAAGAACACTGAGAAATTTCTTCCGGATCATGAGGATATACACCGCGAATGGAAACTTGTTCAGGAATATCCTCTTTCTAAAAATTTACTTGCACTCTCAAACGTGTGGGAATCCAACGACTCCCGCAAATATGTTATTGCTACAAAAGGTGCTCCTGAAGCGATTTTTGAGTTATGTCATCTCAGTGAGGTAGAAAAAGAAAAATTGTTGTCCCATGTTCAGGAGATGGCAAACAAAGGCTTGCGGCTTCTCGGTGTGGCTAAAGCTAGCTTTCAGGATGACTCTTTACCTGAAAAACAGCATGATTTTGAGTTTGAATTTATAGGATTGCTTGGCTTTGTTGATCCTGTTCGACCATCGGTTGCTCAATCGGTAAAGGAATGCTATGCTGCGGGCATAAGAGTCATTATGATTACAGGAGATTATCCAGGTACAGCCCAGCATATCGCAAGACAGATCGGTTTAAAAAACACTGATGCGTATATTACTGGCCCTGAGCTTTCCATCATGGATCAAAAGGAGCTCGCAGAGAAAATCAAAACGACAAATATATTCGCCCGGGTTGTGCCTGAGCAAAAACTTGCAATTGTAAATGCTTTGAAATTGAACGGCGAAGTTGTTGCGATGACAGGAGATGGGGTTAACGATGCACCTGCCCTGAAATCTGCTCATATTGGTATTGCAATGGGAGAACGGGGTACCGATGTAGCTCGTGAGTCTGCATCGATTGTCCTTCTAAACGATGATTTCTTTTCCATAGTTGCAGCCGTCAGGCTTGGAAGGAGAATTTTCGAAAATCTCAAGAAAGCAATCAGTTATATATTTTCAGTCCACATGCCTATTGCCGGGTTGGCGGTGTTTCCGATATTATTTAATTTACCTCTTGTCCTTTTGCCGGCGCACATAGCATTTCTAGAATTGATAATTGATCCTGCCTGTTCAACAGTCTTTGAGGCTGAACCTGAAGAGAAAAACATAATGAACAGACCACCTCGAAATTTGCAGGAAAGGATGTTCGGAAGAAAAAACCTAGCTCTTAGTCTGGTACAGGGAGCAAGCATGCTTATTGGAGTGATTGCTGTTTTCCTGTACGCATTATATATGGGTAAAGGTGAAGTAGATGCGCGTACACTTACATTCGCCACACTAGTAATTTCCAATCTTACATTAATCGTAGCAAATCTTTCCTGGTCACAGAGCATAATAAAAACGCTGTGCTCGGAGAACAAAGCCTTGAGATATGTGCTTGTAGGAGCACTTTCAGGCTTACTTCTAGTACTCTATGTTCCGGCTTTAAGAAGTTTGTTCCGGTTTTCACTACTGCACGGTGACGACCTGTTAATTGTATTTGTTGTGGGAACTCTAAGTATCGTGTGGCTCAGATTACTCAAGAGTCAAATAAGAAATAATATCTGACACAGTCAAAATGATAGTACCGTACCCTATCAGATATGGTAGTAAAAAACATGTAATTTACAGAAATATGTGACATTTTATTATTTTCTAGGGCTCAATTAATCTCAGTCACTGAGTATGGAAGAGAATAATAAATTTTGATGCCCTAAAAAATATTAAAAGTTTATAAGTTTTGCAGAAAGTTTGGAAATTCTCTGTTTTTGGATTACTGCTTTAAGTGACATATAAGTAGTTTGTAGAACAAGATTTACTGAGATTCTTAGGTTATTTCCCAAAAGCTCAAAAATGGAGGATTTTTCGTTTTTGACTGCAGTTAATAAGGTTAAGACAACATATCCTAAGAAAATATAAATCAAAAAGAGAAATTTTTAGCCGACAATATAAATAATATAGATTTTATTGAAGTGCTCATATGTTAGATCCAAATTATTTTATAGATTTATTTTTGCATCTTGACACTCACTTAAGCGCAATAACGAGTGAATATGGTTTATTAACGTATTTACTGTTATTTGTTATTGTCTTTTGTGAGACAGGGCTGGTAGTAACTCCTTTCTTACCGGGTGATTCTCTTATCTTTGCAACTGGAGCTCTGGCTGCCAGTGGTTCGTTCAACTTATTTACTATGTTAGTCGTTCTATGTCTTGCAGCCGTTGCAGGAGATACCGTTAATTATCAAGTAGGTCACTTATTAAGAGATAGAGTAGCAAGTCGTCAAAATATACGATTTATAAAACAGGAACATCTCGACCGTACACATGAATTCTTTGAAAAGTATGGGGCAAAAACAATAATTATAGCCCGCTTTGTCCCTATTATCCGTACCTTTGCACCGTTTGTAGCAGGAATTGGAACAATGCCCTATTCGACATTCATTAGCTACAATGTCGTTGGGGGAGTTGCATGGGTAATGTTATTCCTTTTTGGAGGATACTTTTTTGGAAATTTGCCAGTTGTAAAAGATAACTTCAGCTTTGTAATAATTGGAGTAATTGTTGTTTCGTTACTTCCAGGCATTATTGCATATATTCAGAGCAAGCGTGATCCAGAAAGCGCATGATTAAGTGAGGACCAAGCATAGATCTCAAAATTTGTTTTTAGTATACTTTCAAGAGTGCTTTCATAATAGGAAATTCGATTGATAATTTCAAAAGCACAATGTTTAAAAAGCAAATTAAAGTTTAGGAGAACTAAATGGAAAAATTTATTTCATAAAAATGCGACTTTGTAACCCTTGTGAGGTATGCTTTTGAAAATGGGAACTTTGGTAAAAGCTATTGTAGCCCTTTTATTGCTCACAGCAGGGGTTTTTATAGTTCGTAGTTACTGGATAGATATAGCACCTATTCTGGGAGAAGTACTGAGCACACTTAAGGAAGCAAAGCTGCGTTATGTTTTTCTGGCGATTTCAGTATACTTGCTAAGTGTGTACTTATTTTCGGTCCGCTGGCAACAGGTTCTTTCCTGCATTGGTTATGATCTAAAAGCCAAAAGCCTTGTTCCCATTTATTTCGGAGCAATATTCATAAATAATGTTACTCCGGGGGGGAATCTGGCGGGAGGAGAATCCTTCAGAATACTTTGGGCCAATAAACTCTTTGGAATAAGCTATACAAATGCTTTCAAGACAATCTTCTTCGAAAGATTAGTTGAAGCGATTCCTGTGGCTTTCTTATCAATTTATATTTTAGACTCATTTCCTTCTTTAGAGATAAGATTCCTACCACATAGTTTAACGTTAAGAACAATTCACTTATTTCTCTTAGTCTTTCTGGCAGCAGTAATAGTAATATGGGTTTTTCGAGCAAAATTTATTTCCCTTCTAAAGATTGTGCAGCAAAACTGGAATCAATTCAAAAAATCATTTCTTCCTGTTCTCTTATTATCTTGTGCGGTCTGGGTCCTCGATGTAATACGTCTCAAATCGGTTGCTTTAGCTCTGAATATTGACCTCTCTTTAAGCTTGATTGTAACAGTTTCAATTCTGTCTTTCCTGCTTGGAGCCCTACCATTAACCCCAGGAGGTCTTGGAATAATTGAAGGAGGTCTGATCTCTTTGCTTCTATATTTAGGGTTATCCGTTGCATCTGCAAGCAGTTTCGTTTTACTAGAGCGTTTTATTTCTTATGGAATCAGCAGCATAATAGGATTTTTATATCTATCTTATTATGGAGGCTTTAAGATATGGGAAAAAGCAAAAAAAGAAAAATTGCGCTAACCTGCGACTTAATTTCCAGAGGCTGGTGAAGTCAAATACTCTGTACATGCTTTGTGATGATAAGAGTATGGGAGTTTATTACTCTTGAGCCTGTTTCAAAACTACCTCCCATCCTTCTGAATCAATATTTTGGAGTAGAGAACCACAAGCAATAGGACTAAATGAAATACCTGTTTGTGGTCAAAAACATGAATAGTCGAGATTTTGAAACCAGCTCCTTATTAAAAAAGATGTTAGTTTAATTATAAACTTTCAGCAGATTTGGTCAGGCTCTTTTTAGGTGGGATATATTCTTTTGTTTCAGTTTTTGTTTCTGTCTCAAGTATCTGACATGCTTTTTCTATGTCATCAACAAGAATTGAGGTCATATCTTGAGTGAAATTTTCTCTTATAACAATGCGCATTATCTCAATATTCTCTGCATTTTTTGGCAGATGGTAGGCTGGAACTATCCATCCTTTTTCCTTCAGTTTATGTGAGAGCTGCAATAAGGAATATTCAGTTTCCTCTTTTTGTTTGAAAGCAATTATAGGAAGTCTTTCTCCTCTATTTAGCATTTCGAAACGGCCCAACTTATTAAGCTTTTCAGCTAGATCTTGGGAAACCTCAAGGATATTTTTCATTATTCCTGTATAACCAGCTCTGCCGAATCTCAATATGTTATAATATTGTGCTACAACCATTGCACTGCTCCCTGAAAAGTTCAGAGTATACGTGTCCTCCTGCTCTCCAAGGTAATCTACAGTGAAAATAAGGTCTTTGGGAAGGTCTTTTTCGTCACGGAATATCAGCCAGCCAAGGCCTGGGTAAGTCAATCCATACTTGTGTCCTGAAACGTTTATTGATCTTACTCTATCCAGTCTAAAATCCCACTCAAACTCAGGTTCAGTGAAAGGCAATATGAAACCGCCACTTGCAGCGTCTATGTGGATGGGTATGTTCCAACCTTTTTCTTTCTTGTATTTCAGAAGTAAATCATTAATGTCCTTTACAGGATCGATTTCTCCTGTAAAAGTTGTTCCTAATATGCAACCGACACAGATTGTGTTCTCATTAATATGCTTTGAGACAGCGGCTGCAGTAATCGTACGCTTCTTCTTGTCTATAGGAATCTTTATAGTATCAACATCGAAGTACTTGGCAAACTTATCCCAGCAAACGTGAGCATCGGCTCCAAAAATTATATTAGGTTTTCCTGTGCCTCGCCCTGAATTTTTCCAGCTCCATTTGTGAGCTAACAAGCCCAGCATTATTGCCTCTGAAGAGCCTGCGGTCGCCGTGCCCATAAATTTGGTATCATGTCCATTAAAAAGACGCCCAAGCATATTCACAATATTCTTGTGGATAACTTTGTCAGTTTGAGGATATTCGAAAATATCTATGATATTTTTATTGATGTTTTCCATGACAAGCTTGTCTGCTTCAGGTTCCATCCATGTATTGACAAAGCTTGCTAGATTCAGAAAAGGGTTACCGTCAAGACTCACCTCATCATGTACTAGCTGATAAGCAGCTCTTGGACTCATTCCCTTTTTAGGGAACTCATATTTGGGAACTCCTTTTTCTATTGCTTCTGGAAGATATCTAGCACTGTATGCGCCAACACGGTACTTCTTTGATTCTTCTAATTTTTCCAGATTTACTTTTTTCGAAATCATATTTTAACCCCTAATATTGTAAATCTCTTGTCGTTCTTTTTAATGAAAGTGCTCTTTTTACAGTGATATTATAGTTTTTTGATCTTTATATAAAAAACATTATATTGATTAAGCTTTGTATGGAAATATTTAGCTTTCTAAAATATGTTAAATTGGCTTTGTAGAAAACCTATCTAAATCAGCTCCAAGAGACTGGAAAGAAACGAGTAACAATGTATCAGGCTACTTGTTTCAAATTTAATGGAGTTCGTTATTTCAGAGGATTTCTACAGGACCGTTAAATTTATATCAGTTTCTTTTCATCTGTCGTGAATTTCTTTTCATGACTTCTATTTTTTCCTGAAACAATAATGTTGGTCTCCAAATTTCAGATTTTTGAGATAGTATACGATTTCCCACGTCAGATGAATCTATTGAATATACAAACAAAAATAAGTTCAGGCTTATTTTTCAGAAAATATATTTCAAAATCTTTTTATTAATTAACTTTATTATTCATACAAGTTATTATAAAAGCAGCAATTGTCTTTCATAATATATATTTTAGAATCAATGGGGGTATTAGTTCATGAAAAGACAAATTATTCAAAATGCTTGCATAGTCTTTCTTATTGTGCTAGGGGTAACAGCTGCTCAGGCAAGTGCTGCGGTTCTTACCGTAGGCATTAATGGGAAAGGAAACTATACTTCGATTCAAGAAGCTGTCAATAATGCACAGAATGGGGACACAATTGTTGTAAGTCCTGGTACATATGTAGAAAATGTAAACGTGAACAAAGAACTTGCGATTCTCGCAAGCACCGATCTCTCGGGCGACAGGATGAACCGTACCTATGTCATAGGCACGACTTCTGCAAATGATGTCTTCAACATCAGGTCAAACAACGTGACAATAAGCGGCTTCCATATTTTAGGAAGCTTCTCAGGAATGGATACATATGAAGAAGTCGGGATTTATCTTGAAGGCGTGCAAAATTGTTCATTACGTAATAATACTATGGTCTTAAACGATGTAGGTATAGGCCTCAATAGTTCTCAGCGCAATTACCTTTACAACAATTTAATAGCTTTTGGATCTACCGGAATTCTTCTTACCGGATCTAATGAAAATAGGCTGTCAGAGAACAAGGTCGTGGCAAACAGTGAGGGAATCTCACTGGATAACTCTGCTAACAACATCTTTATGAATAACAGCCTGTACATGAACGGGCTTGGGATGTATCTCAAAACATC
>DASXVB010000226.1:0-2045 GCA_036504475.1 Methanosarcina sp. | reverse complement strand
ATCAGAATAAGGACTAAAAGAAGAAGGAATGTAAGACTAAACGGAATGTAAAAAAGTTGCCTTCTCATTAAAGGCCCCCACTTTCTTTATTTCTTCGCATATTTAGAAATATAGTTTCTTTATTTATGAGTCTATGCACTGCCTATTGTTATATACCCACCTCGATTAAAAGAACCTGCTCTTAAAATGTCTCTAACTTATTATTTTTTATCTAAAACTAAAATTTTTGATTATGAGGAAGAAGTTTTCTATTCTCGTAATCACATTTCTCGGATCACATATATCTTACCGCAGGCTTCATGCACTCAATGCAGATTGTTTCTTTTGCGTCTTTATATACCCTGAGAACTCCACCCGACTCGGATACGGTAACTGCAATCGCAACTGTATCTCTGCTGATTGCGGCTGCCGAAACATGTCTTCCTCCAAGCCCTTTTTCTATATCGACGGTTTTTCCATCGACATCAAGGTAGCGGCCTGCGGCATGGATAATGCCATTTTCATCTACCACAAAAACTCCGTCAAGTTGGGCAAATTCTTTTATGGATTCCCAGTTTCTCTTATCAAGGACATTTCGGTAAACTTCATCGTGGCCTGCATATGGATTCAGTATTATCTGGTGAGAGCGCTTTAGAACCTCTTCGGAATCACCTATAATGAAGGCAGCTCCTATTTTTTTGCCTTCTCTTCCTGTCAGGACAATATCAAAAGAAATTTTCATAATTGCACTCATCACTTCCGGCTTTATCCTTTCCTGACATTCTCTCATAGCTTTTACAAGGGGATTTTCATCGAGGTTATGTACAATAATCGAACTGGAGCCACGGGTTTCGACTACACCTACAATAACCCCGCTTTCTTGTTCTTCGAGCGCGTACTCTATGGCTGCAGCTTGCTGAAGATGGTCAGAATTACCTGAGGCTTCACGGTTTATTTGGTCACCGAGTTCTTTTAGAGGATTTTTACCATCTTTTCCAGTGGAGACCAGATGGTCTATTATGCTTTTAGGGCGCATGGAAATGTAATAGACTGGAATTCCTCCGGTATCAACCCCCTCAAAACTCAACTCTCCGGAAACCATAATTGCGGCAGCATCTAGTTCTCTGGAAATCCGGGCTGCAGTTTCTGCAATTATACGTGCTCTATCCATATGATCCACCGCTTTTTCCTTTTTGCAGCAACTTATTTGCGATTCTACTGTTAATTTTGAAGTTAAGTATTTCTTTGAATTAATACTATTTTCTTAAGTTATTTTTATTATTTTTTTAACTTAGCGTTTTTCTGGATTAGAATGAGTTTCCTTAAGTTAAAATTGAAACCAACTTTATAAATACTTAAGCTTATTTCTCTTTCTGTACCTATCTCATATATATTATAATTACCCTGTAATCACTAAATATTTCCTTTTTTCCTTCCTGCCTTTTTACATTTTTCCTCTAACCTTTTTTTATGAAAGATTTTCACTAGAGTTTACAATTCCTTTGAAAACAGGATCTAAACCCAGTTTTTTCCAGAAGACCGTTGACAGGAAGGTTTTTCTGGTTCGCTTTTCAATTAAGATTGGTGAATGCTTTGATCAGAACATTTATAGCAGTGGAATTAGATCCCGGTTTTACGGAGAAGATTCGAAATCTTCAGGACAGATTCTCTGGTTTTGATCTGAAGTTTGTTGATCCTGAACTCGTTCACATAACTTTGAAGTTTCTGGGAAACGTTGACGAATCAAGAATTCCCTCAATTTCTGCAGCTCTGGATTCTATAACATGTGAGCCTTTTGAAGCAACAGTAAAGGGACTTGGAGTTTTCCCCAAACCTTCGAATCCCAAAGTTCTCTGGCTGGGTGGAATTGGAAATTTTAAGGCATTGCATGACGACGTAGAGCATTTATTGGAACCTTTCAAATTTGAAAAAGACGAAAGGGAGTTTACTGCCCATGCTACTCTTGCCAGGGTAAAATTCCTCAAGAAAGAGCAGAAAAACGAATTTATAAACAATGTAAATGAGTTAAAGGACATCGAAATTGGTAACATATGGGTAAATAGAGT
>DASXVB010000225.1:0-13442 GCA_036504475.1 Methanosarcina sp. | reverse complement strand
GCCGTTATACACTGGACCGCGGATCTCAAGGGTACTATTATTTGCTGCTGCTGCACTTGCGGCGGATGCAAATACAGTAAGAAGCATGAGAGCAGCCAGTGTAACTGCTACAAATCTCTTCATTTTGTTGTTCCTCCATATCTGTTAAAGATATATTATATGTAAGAAGAATTATCGGAATCAATAATGAAGAGGTTTCACCAGTCTTCATCAATCAAATTATATATAACGTCAATTGTCGAAGTTGGTTTTATGTCTCTTCATCCCGAAAATTAGTTTACAGCCTCTTATAAAAGAGCGCTTTATAAATCTTTTGTGGTCATCGATTTATGAAGTCTAAGAAACTTAGTAACTTTTCGATATGCTTCGACATAATTAACAAATTAAATCCAACAACTATACAAAATCGTGACAATTCAAATATTAAATTATTGTTCGACAATTGTACTAATCTTCTAATAATGTACCAAAATCGTTATTATGTCTAATGAAGTCTGAAAACTGAAGGTTATTGTGATGAAAAATCGGGATCAACACCACAAAACGTTTTAGGCCTTCCTCCATGTGAGAATGTGGCGGCTTTCTTCCATGTGAGAATGTGGCGGGTTTTTCAAGTTCCTTCATGTTCCCGCCACAATAAATAATTTCAACTTTTGTTCAGTAAGCATAAAAGTTTTTGTCCACCGTTTGGTTGATTTTTAAGAATGTATAATTTAGTTTACTTTTTAATGGAATCTTAGCTTGCAGTTTAACATTCTCTTGCAAGCCTATTTCTAATTTGGTGTTATATCATCTACATCAACTAACCAAGATGTCTCAATAGAGCTTAAAGCCAGTGAGGCAGGACTCAGAGAACAAGACTAACCCAAAACTTTTGGCGTCCAGCAATACCTGATCGATGTTGTCCTTAAGTTACCTATAACATGACTTGTGATCCAGTTTAAATGTCATATTGAGGGTTTCTTAAAAAAGTGCTAAGTTTACAGGAAAAGAATAGCTAAAAGCTGTATTTCGATTATTGGAATAATATCAATCAAACGATGGACGACCAAATTATTTAGAGTTCTTGAATTCCCACATTTCGATAAAACCATCAACCAGAGTATCGAGAAAGCTTTCTTTGTAGCATATAAGGAGTTCTGCAACTGTGGGAGGATCAACGATTGTAAATCTGCTTATTCTGCCGGTTTTTTCCCTTTCGATTATTCCTGCTTCTATAAGTTTGTTCAGATTCCAAGAAATGGTTGAGGGAGAGAGACCAACAGCTTGTGACAGTTCTTTGTTATTCAACTTTGGATTACTGAGGAGCTGAATAAGGATATGCCTGCAACCAGGCCTTCTTAAAAAAGATATTATTTTTCTCTCGTTTTCGTTTAAGCTTCTATCTGTTAAGAAATAACGGACATAATCTTCATCATTAGAAGCTGCTATCAGGTTCTTCTTTTCCAAGTATTGAAGGTGGTACTGAAGGTTTCCCACTACCACTTGTAGCCTTCGCTCAAGCTCCCGAAAGTGAATTCCAGGAGATTTTTTTATTTGTTCGTAAATTCTTCTTCTAGTTTCGAGTTCAAATTCCATTTTTATCTTACTCTTTTGTTATCATAGAAAGGAAAAACAATGCAAGGACGGCAAAATTGAGTAGACTTCCCCAGATTTCAAGGTAGTCGCCTGCACTAGGAAAAATAATCTCACCTGCATCCAAAAATGCCATTATCGAATAGACAAAAAAAGCTGCAGATAAGAGAAAAAGCTTCTTTCTCCGCTCCCGTAGATATGCGAGAAAGGAAATGACAAAAAGGAATAATGCTAATAAACTCGACACTAGTTGAATTATTTCATCGGTTTCAATGATCATGGACTCAAGTTGCCTCCCTCATATTCTATCAAATTTAGGACCTACGCACTTGAAGTACAAAATCAAGCACAATAGATTTCGTGGTCAAATTCACTTTTTATATCGTAGAAGGTTTAATGCTATTGATTTCTCCATTCCACCACGTAAGTCCTATTATTGATTTCTCCGTTCAACTACATAAGTCCTAAAATCAAAAGTCAATTTTTGAAATATGCTCTAAGTATTCAAGTACGCCAATCGACAGTTATTATTCTTGTATCAGAACTTTGCTTGAGATTAAAGACTCGGATGTATTATTTGAATATGGGTACAGTATTCGAATTATCCTATAATGTAGAGAGTATCGATGATTTCATCTAAGTTTATTCGTATTTTTTAAAAAACATCAACAGTATTAATTAGGGTTCAAGTTATGCAAGACCAAAGTGAATAACCGAAGTACAATGAACTTTTTGGTTACTGGTTATGGAATTTTCTTACACGTATTTACCAATTCAAAACAAAAATATCACAGATTTTCAGTCTAAACCTGATTATTTTCCACAGTTAAAAAAGGACAATCTGGGCTCAATGGTTCGGAAACCCATTATGAAGGATATCTTAACTGAAATCCAATGGCGTTTTAAGATATTTTTATTTTCTTGTTATTCTGATTCTGAACAATACGGAATAAGGACTTCTGATATACATACTCCATGCTTGCAGAGTTCATGTAGAAATAAAACTTGTATATAAAATAATTCGAACACTGTATTAATGTTTGAATATTGTACCAGAATCATTATTATAAAATAGCGATCTAAAGCATTTAAATGCAGAGTATGTAATTAATCTGATTCCTACGATTTTAAATTCAGCTAATAAATATATTCAGTAGGCTTTTTCAAGACTCCACTCATTCTTACAACTGGAGATATTGGAGATAAGTACTGGATCAAATCAAATGAAACTGGATGAGTATCATAATATTAAATATATTGTAGAAGTGTCTATATGGAGAATTTAAGTTATTTTGTAGACTTGTTCATGCATCTTGACACACATTTAAGTGCAATAACAAGTGAATATGGTCTATTAACTTATTTACTGTTGTTTGCTATTATCTTTTGTGAGACAGGTCTGGTAATTACTCCTTTCTTACCGGGTGATTCTCTTGTCTTTGCAACTGGAGCTCTGGTTGCCAGTGGTTCATTCAATTTATTTACAATATTAGTTGTTCTATGTCTTGCAGCCATTGTAGGAGATACTGTCAATTATCAAATAGGTCATTTATTAAAAGATAGAGTAACAAGCCGTGAAAATATACGGTTTATAAAACAGGAGCATCTTGACTGTACACATATGTTCTTTGAGAAGTATGGGGTAAAAACAATAATTATAGCTCGTTTTGTCCCTATTATCCGTACCTTTGCACCGTTTGTAGCAGGAATTGGAACAATGCCCTATTCGACATTCATTAGCTACAATATAATTGGAGGAATTGCATGGGTAATGTCATTCTTTTTTGGAGGATACTTTTTTGGAAACTTGCCAGTTGTAAAGGATAACTTCAGCCTTATGATAATTGGGATCATTTTTGTTTCACTAATTCCAGGCATTATCGCATATATTCAGAGTAAACGAGATCCAAAAAGCACATAATTAAGGTGAAGACCTAGTATAGTAAACAATAAGTACAGCTTTTTTAACTGTTTAAAAATTCCGATTATTTATATAAGATTTAAGGTAATTTTGAGTTTTGGGATCAACTCTTCAAGTATTTTTCCCCGAAAGCTCATTATTTACTAGTCCGTATTCATCAAATGCCGTCCTGAAGCTTGTGAGACTGCTAAGGGTTTCACTTAGGATAGTTGAGACATAAATTTGCTATCATGATGGTAATCTGATATTTGATTGCAACTAGTAGACTCGTTCCTCCAAGAATCTGCCCTATCATCATGCCGGGCAAGAATACTACCTATGGATGCGATATTTGCCAGGGTGAGCCTTACTGTAGCTTTCAGGCTTTTTCGCAAGTATGGGAGAGCAGCCTCGTACAGACCTGCTCCAAGGGATAGGCATAAAGGTAACAATTTTCGTTTCGCTTAATATCTCTATAAAAGTCACTTATTCCTGCCACATTCTCCCTAAGTTTATTTCCAAGCAACATACCTGCTATAGGAATCAAGTAGCGTGCGTCAAAAAGATTTTTCATATTGATCACGAATTTATTGACATATAAAAGAACAGCCAGGTTTGAAAAAGCAATGGTTAAAATAATATACACAAAGAGTTTTTTCACATTCACATGAGCACTTTTTATTGCCATATAAGATGCAAAGAAAATCATCATTCCTCCCCAGGTCAGGTTCAAAAGCCTATTATTCAGGTCAAAAATAAAATTCAGAAAAATGCCTGCAAAAAAGAGCTGGATTGACATCCTCAAAACAGCTTCTGAAATACTTTTGTTACCGTTATTATATATTCTTTATAATACTTATGAACAAATACTAATCCATACTTTTTTTTAGTTTATTTAAATTAATCATTCTCTATCGATGGATATGTTAATCATTAGGTACAGATAATATATAAATACATTAATCAATGATGTTATTTTGGGGGATAAATAGTGGTAGACATTTTGAGACTCTCACCGGTCATCAATGCATAACTTGGCGATGAATTTCAAAACCGGCAAATTGAAATAGTTCCTTCTGGAGTCGAAAAGAAAAACATTAGCTTTAAGATCACTGAAGATAGTTTTACATAAAAGCTACCAAAGAAAGAGTTGAGTATGCAGACAGTTATACAGTCTGCTGTCTTGTAAGTCCGGAAAAAGCAGTCTCTAATCGCCCAAATGGTGTAATTAAAGTAAAGGTGCCCTATCAGTAACCTTTTAAAAATTAGTGACTGTTAAACTCGAGTAAGGGAATATATTTTACTGTAAGCTTTTTTAAGGGGAGAAATACTATGGAGAGTGCTATACCAAGGATATTGAAAACTCCAATAATAGCAATGTATCATGATGACAAACACCAACATCTTACTCTAGAAGTTGAACTTCCAGATGTAGATAATGAAAACATAACACTTGTAATGCATGAAAACAGCTTTTATCTGAAAGCGTTCAGTAAAACAGTGGAGTATTTGGGGTCTTTTTTTCTGGATGGGCCCGTAGATCCCGAAAAAGCAGTTGCAGTCAATTATAAAGGAATGCTTACTATCAAAGTCCCCTACAAAGAGTGTTTTACATGTGCAAGGTGTGTTCCGATTGAGTAGGGTATGAAAGGAATAGCTTATCGTAAATTATTCTAAAAAACTTAATTTTATATCCTATTAATCTTTATTATATTTCAATTTAAATTAATTACACCATTTTTAGTGAGATTTGTTTCCTTAGAGGAGATCTTATGAAAATAGTAAAATGCAGTGATCTAGGGTTTAAGTGTAATTTTATGGCGGCTGGCAATGAAATTGAAGAAGTTGAAAATGCTATGTTCGATCATATAGAAAAAGAGCATAAAAAAGAGCTTCAAAGCATGTCTGAAGACGATATTCACCATCTGAAACACCGAATTTCGACTCTTTTGGGAAGAAGCTGCGGTTGTGGAGCTCTGTAATAAGTACATACAAAAATAATGCTTTGAATCACAAAAGTTTACCCTGGGTATCTAGGCAAACTTTCTTTATAATTTTTTTAACAATTAAGGATTTGTTCAAGGATTTTACTATAAGATCGTGGTTCAAAGAAAATAAAATAGAAGTTGACTATAATAAAAACATTTTTTACTAGATTAAGTTTTAAACAATCAACTTTGAATAAAGCAGTTTTAAATAAAACTTTTTTTAACTAAAGTAGGTTTGGACATCTCAGATATTCAGTAGTTAATTTTGAACCTTAAATCATGAATTCAAAATCTAGAGATCGTAATTAAGCAACGCAGCGAAGCTAACCCCCAGGATATGGAAACAGTAGATAGGATGCTGTTTTTGAAATTTTCCTAAATTGCAATATTGTTACGAAGATTGCAAGCCAGAGCAAAATAATCTCCACAAAGACAATAATTTGGGGATCTTAACTCAAAGAATCGAAAAGACTATTGAATATTAAGGCCTAATTAAATGTCAAAAATAAACAGCTCAATCTTGTCTCTTGTTTTTGCAATCCTTTCTTCCAAAAAAGATAAAGTGAGATCCCCATAAGTGTATAGATTATAGTCTAGGCCGGAAAAAAGACCCCAGATTGAGGAGTAAAGGTTGGTTTTTTAATAAAAAATACCAGTTCTCAAGAGATGATGTAAATATTGAGCCTATTGCCCCTACAAACTGGCAGAACAACACAGAGACCAAGAGTTTAAAGATAAAGAGTTTAAAGATATTTATTCTCCACCATATTATACCTAAAATTATCTGTGTTCCAATCTGTATTAATGTTAGTACTGAAAAACTTTAAGTTTTTACTCCTACCTTTTACACCATTTTGGCAAATACGCATTGCCAAAAAAGTTAAATTTTACGAAGAAACCTACTCTTTTTGAATCTAGTTTTAATGAACTTTATATAGATGAGATTAGAAATATACTCAATGAAGTGGGGATATAATTTGAAATTATTTCCAATGATAACATTTCCTAATCTATACTTTGACAGTTTCATATTTTCTAAAAACGCACGAAACATATTTATACTATAATATAGGTAAAAGGATACCTAATGCCTAGTTAGGATGGAAGTTAAATGGTGCAGATAAAAAAGTGTATGACCAAAGAAGATGTGTTAGAGGCCGTAGTTGAGAGAGACGTGAAGTTTATCCGAACCCAGTTTACGGATACACTTGGCATCATCAAAAGCTGGGCAATCCCTGTTGAACAGTTGGAAGAAGCTTTCGAAAGCGGGGTAATGTTTGACGGATCTTCGATCCAGGGTTTTACAAAGATTGAAGAATCTGACATGAAACTTGTGCTTGATCCGTCTACTTTCAGGATACTTCCCTGGAGACCTACAACCGGCGCGGTAGCCAGGATCCTTGGAGATGTGTATCTTCCTGACGGTCGACCATTTGAGGGAGACCCCAGATATGTTCTTAAGAGCGCAATTGAAGAAGCAAAGAAAATGGGGTATTCAATGAATGTAGGCCCTGAAATGGAATTTTTCCTCTTCAAACTTGACGCAAATGGAAATCCAACCACAGAACTTACTGACCAGGGAGGGTACTTCGATTTCTCGCCTCTTGACCGTGCACAGGATGTACGTAGAGATATTGACTATACTCTCGAACGTATGGGTTTCCAGATCGAAGCTTCTCATCACGAGGTAGCACCTTCTCAGCATGAAATTGACTTTAGGTTCGGTGATGTACTCAGTACCGCAGACAATGTTATAACTTTTAAATATGTAGTAAAATCAATTGCATATCACAAAGGGTATTATGCTACATTTATGCCGAAACCTCTCTTCGGAGTAAATGGTTCAGGCATGCATACTAATCAGTCTCTTTTCAAGGAAGATAAGAGTGCGTTTTATGATCCGGAAGCGCCAATGCAGCTTTCTCAGGAAACAATGTACTACATTGGTGGATTATTGAAGCACATTAAAGAATTCGCAGCCATTACAAATCCAGTTGTTAACTCATATAAGAGAATTGTACCAGGATATGAAGCACCGGTTTACATCACCTGGTCTGCAAAGAACAGAAGTTCACTGATCCGTATTCCTGCAACCCGTGGCAATGGAACGAGAGTGGAACTAAGATGTCCTGATCCGGCATGTAATCCTTATCTTGCTTTCGCCCTGATGCTCAGAGCTGGACTTGATGGGATAAAGAACAAGATTGACCCTGGAGAACCAACTAATGTGAACATTTTCCATCTTACGGAAAAAGAACGAGATAAAAGAGGTATTCGCTCCATGCCTGCGGACCTCAAGGAAGCAATTGATGAAATGAGAGGTAGCTCATTTGTAAAGGAAGTTCTCGGAGAGCACGTCTTTAATCACTATCTTTCTGCTAAAGAGATGGAATGGAACGAATACAAAGCAATTGTCCACTCATGGGAACTTGATAAATACTTACATATGTTGTAAGTATAACAGAAATACCTAGATCATCTAGATACCAAAAAATTGGCTTAGGTAAAGTTAAAAAAGTTCGTTTTAGAAGATACACCCCCTTCCGGGAAGTGTGTCTCAATTTTAGGAAAATAGTTCAGTGAATTAGGTAAAAATTTCTCTTTCTATTGGTATTACTTAGATTATATGAAGCTTCTTTATATTCTTCAAGAGTAAGGCCTGATATAAATATTAATATAAAAATGCTTTCCTTATGGAAACTTGGACCTTCAACATTATTACTTTTTCTCAAAGAAATTAAATCGGATAGATACTACAGGGAAATAGCATTGAGGTTCCGAAGACGAGCGCAGGGTAATCTGTTAAAAGGGATATTATTGGATAAAAATGAAGAAGGAAAATGAAAAATTAAAAGGTTAAAACATCGTGCTTCGCAGGATTAACCTCAAGAACTGTTAACCTGAAAAAAAGAAACATATATATATTGTCAAATAGGTACTAAATTACTTACTTCCCTTAGTGGTGACCCTCTCGATTTATGTTAAAACGTAAAACCATATGTCAGAGCGTTGCTATATACTCACATTAATTAGATAATTTAAATGAGACGAATTTAACTAAAGATTCTTAAATTATGGAAATTTATACAAAATTCCCCCTGAAACCCAGTTTCTCAGCTGGCAAGTTTTTTGAACTAATTCTCAAAAATGAGCCACGGAAATAATCCAGGAAATTATGATGCATATACTACATTACATTCATTCCTATCCATTTTTAGAGTGATCAAAATGTGTGGAATAATAGGCTTTATAGACCGAACAAAGTCCAGAATGGACGGGTCGAGCATAAAAGCCGCCCTCAGCCTCATGAATGAAAGAGGCAGTGGAGACGGGGCAGGCTATGCTGCATATGGAATTTATCCGGAATATGCAGACTATTATGCTCTTCATGTTTTCTTTGACAATCTAGGTGAACCAAAAAAGAAGGTAGACGAACTCCTCGAACAATGGGGAGAAATTGTTCACCAGGAAGAAATCCCAACGACCCCACAGCCAGGTATAAAGAAAGTACATATCCCGTGGAGATACTTCTTTAAGCCTTCAGAAGACCTGATGGCAGGAAAGATGGCTTCTGAAAATGATGTTGTTACTTACATAGTCATGGAAGTAAATGCCAATGTAAAAGGGGCTACAATCTGTTCCTCCGGAAAAAATATGGGAGTTTTCAAAGCTTCCGGTTGGCCTGAAGATGTGGCAAACTTTTACAGAATTGAAGATTACAAGGGATATATCTGGCTTGGCCACAACCGTTATCCCACAAATTCTCCGGGCTGGTGGGGAGGCGCTCATCCTTTCAACTTACTTAACTGGTCAGTAGTACATAACGGAGAAATTACCTCATATGGCACAAACCAGCGTTATGTCGAAGGATACGGATACAAGTGTTCTCTGTTTACTGATACCGAGGTTGTAGCGTATCTCTTTGATCTACTTGGAAGACAACATGGGCTTTCGTATGAAATGGTTGTCAAGGCTCTTGCCCCGCCTTTCTGGGATGATATCGATCGAATGCCTGCAAAAGTAGCAGAGCTAAACAAGGCGGTTCGTCTCACCTATGGATCTGCCCTTATGAATGGACCTTTTGCAATCGTAGTCGGAACAGAGAATGGCATTGTTGGTTTTACTGACAGGATTAAACTGCGCCCTCTGGTAGTTGGTGAGAATGGAAATCGGCTCTACATATCCAGCGAAGAAGCCGCGATAAGAGTGCTTGACCCCGAAGTTAAGAATGTATACACTCCCAGGGCAGGAGAACCAATTATAGGGAGGTTTATTGAATGACGCTCGGAAGTGTGCCCCCAAAATTTAAGGTCAGTATCGACCGCGACCAGTGCATGGACTGTGGACGCTGTATTGAAAACTGCTCATACGGCGTATACAGAAGAGAAGGCGACAAAATTCTGATAGAGTCTAGAAAATGTACAGGCTGCCTTCGCTGTGTTGCCATGTGCCCTAGGGATGCAATCACGCTTACGGAGAAACCTATAGACTACCGCAGCCATCCACTCTGGACTAGAGAGATCAGAGAGGATATTATTAAACAGGCTCGCAGTGGAAAGATCATCCTTTCAGGAATGGGAAACGCCAGGGATTTGCCAGTTGTTTATGATCGCCTTCTCCTTGACGCCTGCCAGGTTACAAACCCGAGCATTGATCCTCTGAGAGAACCAATGGAGCTTAGGACTTACATTGGAAAGAAACCATCCAAACTCAAGTTTAGAAAGACTGAAAGTGGGGATGTAGAGCTGGAAACGAAACTTGCCCCAAATCTTAAGCTTAATACCCCTATCATGATCGGGCACATGAGTTTCGGAGCTATCAGTCTCAACTCTCAACTCAGTATGGCAAAGGCCGTAACAGAGCTAGGAACCTATATGGGAACAGGAGAGGGAGGGCTCCATGAAGCTCTCTATCCTTATCAGGATCACATGATTGTCCAGGTTGCATCAGGCCGGTTTGGTGTAAACATTGATTATCTTGAAAGAGGCGCTGCCATTGAGATCAAGATTGGTCAGGGAGCAAAACCGGGTATAGGTGGACATCTGCCTGGAGAGAAAGTAAGTGAAGAAGTCTCAAAGGCTCGCATGATCCCTATTGGCAGTGATGCGATTAGTCCAGCACCTCATCATGATATTTACAGTATTGAAGACCTTGTTCAGCTCATTAGAAGTCTGAAAGAAGCGACTGAATGGAAGAAACCGGTCTTCGTTAAGATTGCAGCTGTTCATAACGTGGCTCCGATTGCTGCTGGTATTGCTCGCTCTTCTGCAGATGCGGTAGTGATTGATGGATTCCGCGGCGGGACTGGCGCAGCTCCCAAGGTCTTCAGGGATAACGTAGGAATTCCGATTGAAGTTGCAATCTCAAGCGTTGATCAGAAACTCAGAGAACAGGGCGTAAGAAACGAGATATCAATTATTGCAAGTGGTGGGATAAGGACCAGTGCAGACCTTGCCAAGTCAATTGCTCTCGGAGCAGATGCTGTTAATATCGGGACTGCTGCCCTTGTCGCTCTGGGCTGTAGGGTCTGCGGCAATTGTTATAGAAACCTTTGCCCCTGGGGTATTGCTACCCAGCGTCCAGATCTTGTGAGCAGGCTTGATCCTGAGATCGGAGCAGTTCAGGTCTCAAACCTTATTAAGGGTTGGACTTACGAACTCAGTGAACTTATGGGTGCAGCTGGAATCAACAGTATAGAAAGCCTGCGTGGCAATAGAGACCGCCTGCGTGGGTATATGCTGGACGAACAAATGCTTGAAATCCTTGATGTACTGCCAGCGGGGGCCTGATTGAAATGAAGACGGTAAAAATTGATGCCAAAGGTATGCATTACACCCCCTTAAACCAGAAAATCAGGGCTGCAATTGCGGATGGAGCAGAGGAAATCATACTCGACAACGTACTCGGACAGCGCTTTATAGGTGACGGGCTTAGAGGCAATGTTCGCATAATAGTCAATGGGGTTCCCGGAGGAGATCTGGGAATATTCATGAGCGGGCCGACCTGTATTGTACATGGAAATGCCGAACATGCTCCGGGGAACACAATGGATAAAGGAATGCTTGTGATTCACGGAAGCGCAGGAGATGCAGTTGCCCATAGTATGCGGGGAGGAAAAGTCTTCATAAAGAATAATATTGGCTATCGTGGCGGCATCCACATGAAACAATACGAAGTGGAAGCCAGACCTATACTTGTTGTAGGCGGCACAGCCCACTCCTTCCTTGGTGAATATATGGCAGGTGGCCTGGTGCTCGTCCTCGGTATTGGCAAGGATAAAGCCATGACAGACAGGGGCATCGGAAGCGGAATCCATGGTGGGGAAATTATCATCCGTGGGGAAGTAGATGATTACCTGCTTGGAACAGGAGCCAAGAAATTCAAGTTTACCGAAAGTGATCTTGAACGCATTGCCCCAATTATAAAGAGCTTCTGCGAGCAGTTTGGGTACGACGCTGCAGAGTTCTTGGACACCAACTATACAAAGATCGGACCTGCCAGCAGCCGGCCTTTCGCAAACAAATATGTATGGGAGTGATCAGAAATGGCAGAACAGAAACCAATCAGCAAAAGTTACCTTGACCTTAAGTCAAAAGTCTGGGACGAAGGCCTTTGCTCAGGCTGCGGGGCCTGCATTGCAGTCTGCCCTGCTGATTCCCTGTACTTCGAAATCGGCGGCGATTCTACACATCCAAAAAGCAACAGCTACTGTAAAGCCGCTGTTGACAGCGTTCCTTGCGGAGCCTGTTACGAAGTTTGTCCGAGACTAGAAGAACAGCCCTCAAGTCTGCTCGGAGACTACCTTGAAATTACTTCTGGAAAAGCCGAGTTTGATGTTCCGAGAAAACAGAGTGGAGGAGCAGTAACAGCAATTCTTGCAAACGCCCTGGATACAGGTCTTGTAGATGCTGTAGTTACGGTTACGGAAGATTCCTGGACCCTCAAGCCACATTCAATGGTAATTACCAAGAGTGAAGCCCTTATTGGTCAGGCAGGAAGCCGTTACAACTGGTGGGTTCCTCTTGTTTCTTCCCTCAAGGAAGCAGTTGTAAACAGGAAGTACAGGAACATTGCAGTCGTTGGAGTTCCTTGTGTTGTCCAGGCAGTCCGCAAGATGCTTGAAACCGATCACCAGCTTGTGGGCCCATACAAGAAGTCCATTCGCTTCGTTTTAGGCCTTTTCTGCACGGAGAGCTTCGACTACGAAAAACTTATAGCAGGCAAGTTGAAAAGCGAATACGCCCTCGAACCTATGAAGGTTTGCCGCATTGACGTTAAGGGCAAGCTTGAAATTACCCTCAATGATGGGACGCAGTATGTAATTCCTCTTACCGAACTTGAGGACACTGTCCGCCCAGGTTGTGGCGTTTGTACGGACTTTACCGCCCTTAAAGCTGACATTTCAGCCGGCTCGGTAGGAAGCCCTGATGGCTACACCACCCTTGTTGTCCGCACTCTTGTAGGACAGCACGCTCTTGAAAGTGCAGTTGCTAACAAGAAACTGAGCACAGGTGGGGAAGTCGATACTGGGATAATTGAAAAACTTGCTAAGAAAAAACTTAAAAGAAAACAGAAATAAAAGAAATTTCAACAAATTTCTGAATATAATTAGATGGAGTAATCTCCATCTTCTACTTCTCTCTATTTTTTACTTGATCTTCTTAGTCATTATGTCATAATTTTGCTGCTTAAAACACAGGAATTAATCCCGGATTGTCCCCTGTAACGCATTCTCCACCTTTACTAGTTACTATAAAAGTATTTTCAATACCTACCATTCCGATGTTTTCGATTCCTTTTTTGGGTTCGAGAGCAAATACCATTCCTTCTTGAAGGGGTTCATCAAAGCCTTCTGCAATCACAGGTGTTTCATCGATTAGTAACCCAACTGCATGACCTATGAATTTAACTTTACGATTTCCAAAGCCCATAAAGTTCTGTAAAAATTCCGAATCAAGCTTGTTCATTATGGTATTGTA
>DASXVB010000224.1:0-4907 GCA_036504475.1 Methanosarcina sp. | reverse complement strand
ATAAGAGAAGCACTCAATAAAGAAAATATTGCTTATGTTGATGAACGAACATACAATAGGCTCTGAGCCATCTGTTTCCAGGATCCAAAGTGTCTTTCTGGAAATTATAACAAAGACTACCTGAAGCAACTTATCAATCTCAAATTACAACAGTGTGCCTTTAACTACTATTCTAGTCAGACACAACAGTGCTATTCATACTAAATACTCAAAAACACACCACAACGCCAAATATTAATGTGCCACAAAAACTTTGTAATGTATGTGATTTAAGAGACTGTGGGCTTCAATCGATAACTTACAGTCTCTTCAAAAATTAGCTGTTTTATAGGTTTTCGTTTTTTTGAACTTGTAAAAAAGAGTTATTCAGAAGGCTATACAATGAATAGGTTTTTCTTGTGAAACCTATGTATTCTAATTTCATATCATGCGTCATCGGTTAAGCATTAAATTCCCTCTCCGGTATATGTTTTTATAATAATGTTGTAATTCCTGTATCTATGTCTCCTCGTTTCCAACCCACTCTTGAAGACTCTCTTCGGGAAATATTTCCCGAAAAATGGTTAAGGCAAACTGCCAAAAAAACTGGTTTTATAGTACGTGAGCGCAAAATTGACCCTGTCATTGTCTTTTGGGTTTTAACTCTCAGTTTTAGTGTACGCTTGCAGCGTACACTTTCCAGTTTGAAACAAGAATATAAAACTGAATCCAGCAGAACCATAAGCGATAGCAGTTGGTACTATTGTTTCACTCCAGAACTTGTTGAGTTCCTACATCAATGTGTAATTCACGGCATAGAAAATTCGGTTCATGTATGGCAATAGGATAAGCTGGATTCTTATCAACTGTTATTGCTCTTGGCATTTGATTGTGTTTTGAACCTAAAGCTTTCTTAAAGAATCGCTTTGCAGCTTTTCTATTTCGTTTTGCACTTAGCATGAAATAAATTGTATCTCCCTCTGAATCAACTGCTCTGTAAAGGTATTTCCATTCACCTTTTACTTTGATGTAGGTTTCATCTACTCTTCACGAATCGTTTATTGACTTTAAATATCTACGTACCTTCTTTTCGATTTTGGGTGAATATTGATATACCCATCTTATAATGGTTGTATGGTCGACTATTACTCCCCTCTCTGCCATCATTTCCTCTAAAGTTAGATAACTTCGTGAATATTTTAAATATAATTTAATGTTTAATAAGACAGTGTAGCATAAGTTCTGTAAAATTACAAATTTCAAAAAGTTTTTGAGTTAAAAATTCCATATCAGAAGATCAATTTTTCCTACTGTATACAAAAAATTAACTTAGAATTTACAGCAAATTAGCGACACTGCCTTTAATAAAATAATCTCTCCTTCATAATGCCTTCCATTTAAAGGATTTACTGGCATAACATATACTCCTGAATTTCTGTAATATCAGTAAATCCTTTTCATAATTTTTTTTGCAACGGAACCAGCTTTTTTATTTCAATTAATTAAAGTACGTCTACCCTGTCAGTAAAAGAAAAAGTGTTCTAAAGGAGAACTGAAGGTTTCTGAATACTGCCTGCTTCCGAAGTGTCATTAGTACAAAAGAAGTTTGAAAAATAGTAGTACTGCTTAGGACTATTAAAACTTTTTAAACACGGACAGGACTACGAGATCTCTGACGAATTCTGGACTAAAATCAAACCATTATTACCTTTTCCTAAACCCAAAAAGAAACCTGGAAGACCTCGAAAAGATGATAAGATAATCCTGATTGGTATTTTCTATCTTCTTTGTACTGGTTGCCAATGAAAATCTTTGCCACGATCTTATAGAGCTCCAAGCACTGTCAATGATCGATTTCAGGAATGGCAAAGATCTGGCCTTTTTGAAAACATGTGGAAAGCTTGTCTACTGGAGTACGATACTAAAAATGGATTAGAGTGGGATTGGCAAGCAATTGACGGTGCTATGACAAAAGTACCATTAAGTGGATCTGGAACCGGATCTAATCTAACTGACCGTGGTAAAACAGGTACAAAAAGGAGTATTTTAACAGACGGTAAAGGTATACTACTTTCAGTAACTGTTGATGGTGCAAATCGTCACGATAAAAAGCTTGAAAAGAGACTCTTGATTCCATAATTATTGAAAGACCGTCTACAAATGAGGGAATTCAGAATATCTGTACGGACGAAGGATATGATTTTTCTGATATCAGAGAATTGGTTAAAGAATATGGTTATACTGCCCATATCAAAAGCCATGGAGAAGAAAACATAAGAATAGAGAGACCAGTTTTAGGGTAAGAAAATGGGTTGTAGAAAGGACACATTCCTGGCTAAATAGATTCAGAAGACTGATTATAAAGTGGGAAAAGAAAATTGAGAATTACCTTGCTATGCTTCATTTTGGATGTGCATGGATAACATTCAGAACAACGGGATTTTTTGGATAGGCTCTTAATCGTCTCTCTGATCTTGAATCCCTTAAGAAAAGTAGATTATAAAAGTTCTTCCTGGCATAGTTCCCGCCTCTTTTTTCTCCTAAAAATACAGTAAAATTCCAGAACCTTATCCTTTTGAATGCAGTAGACCAATCACCAAGGATTACTCTTCCCCATCCCGAGCAAATAGCTATTAGCCTTGACATGTATGGGGTCACTGTCTTTACTAAGTACCTCACATTTTATTAAAACAGTAAATCTATTTTAAAGCAGAGTCAAACAAACGTGGGAACTGCGCAGTACTTATTGCAATTCCAGTGCAGTTGTTCATTGTTATTGAAGACATAAGCCCTATTACCTTCCCTGCCTGTAGGATAGGAGAACCGCTATCCCCTGGTTCCGGCATATCACTTAACTGGAAGCTAAGAAAAAGCAATGAAACCCCGACATTAACTACTCTGAGTCGGACAACATGTATATCGTTAACAAGAAAAGCTTTCTCCAGCACAGCTGCACTGCCAAATTCAGTTATTTCAATCGCGCTGTCAGAAGGAAGCTCTATCAGAGCTAAATCATAGTCTTTCAAAATTTTCGTAACAACAAGTTTCATTTCATCAATTGTTAAATGGTCTCCTTCCCCCCGAAATATATGGGAAACTGTAACCATATAAGGCAACCCTTTAAGCGAGATAACAGCGCCAATAGTGCAGCGCTTTCCATTGTAAAGAAAAGAATCGCCTGATTTTATCATAAATTTTCGTCAACCTTTCAATTTTGCTTATGCCTGATTTATGAAGTTTCTATTGCTTACGTTAAATTGTGTTCCAATTATATTTAACAGTACTATTAGACTGAAAACTCATTCGCTGCTTGACAACTAAAACAAGAGAACCGAATTTTATTTTCTGGAATTTGGTGGCTTACATGATTGATTTTTCAAAATCTATACCCCGATTAGTGTTGTGAATTGGGAAATAAGGCTTAATTCTTTTTAATTCTTTATCAGATAAATCACTAGGATAAGGAATTCTTCTACATCGTTTTAACACAAACGAAAAATCAGGGGACGAGCATTATTTAATTTAAAGACAGACTCTAAAACGGTTATAGACCTAAAATATAATGAATGTTACAGCCCAGTTCAAGGCAATAGTCGATAGACGTCCACTCATCATCTATGAGCAGTTCTTTGACAGAAAATACGGTCTCTCGCTGACAACTGCAAACAGAGAAGCCAGACGTGAAGCCTGAAGATAACGATTCAAGTATGTTGTTCTTGCTAACAAAGAATTGTGGACGTATAAATGCGATTACTGGATAGAAAAAGGCTGATTAAAAAATAATCGTTTTTCAACGAGCTTGTCAGTCAGTTTAATGGAGAAGTAATTATGATAAAGCTTGAAGATTTGGGGAGAAAGCTTACAGAAGCCGGCAGATTGAAATTCCGTCCTTTATGTGTTTACGGTACGGATGAAATCCCTGAAGGAGCAATTCATCATACACAGTAGACCGCTGTATAGCAAAGGCGGCGTATATTTCCGCTTTCTTTAAAGAGACACCCATATTATATATTGAAGCAGGTCACGAACAGTGCTGCACTGGTGGAATGGTCTGGCTGGGGCTTGCGGAACCACATCCCAAACTGAAATACTTAGTGACTATAGGCACGCCAGATTTCCATCGAGGCATTGCCGAGCATTTAAAGGCAACTCCGGAGCTATTTGATGAACAAAGGGAATGAGCAGGAAAAATTACTCCATACGGTAAATACACAGTTATTGCTCCGTGTACCCATGATCTTGCACATGAGACTGTAAGGTCTTTTATTGTCTTTGCAGGCAGCGAGCAGATAAGGAATCTATGCGGGCTGGCACAGTTCAATAGTTCGGATCCCTTTTTTAGAACCGTGATACCAAGAGGACCTATCTGTGCTATGATGATCGCTTTTCCTGCGGGCATGGCAGAAAATGCGCCGAAAGACTCGGCTTATGTTGGACCTGTTGATCCTACAGGAAATCCCTGGCTGCCTTCTGAATTGATGATAATGGGCATTCCTTCGAGGCTAGCACATCAGATGGGGCGCCAAACCTGGGAGAGTCTTTTATCTGCAAGCGGAGCAAAATAGCATACCCTGAGAACCGTATAACCATAAAACCATATAAGGGTGCAGAGAAGTAAAAAACCATAGAGCATGAATAAATAACAGCTATAAAAATAGCAAAAATCCATAAGTGACTTAATAAAAAACCTCAACTTTATGCTTGACAGAATTGAGGATGATACTATTCTGCAAGGATTATGTTATCTTTGGAATCAAGAAGCATTAAGGACCTAGATTACACAGAATGTAGAGAGATCCTTACTAAAGTGCTCATCCTCAAGTTCGATTCATTTTTTCCTGTTAAGTCTCCCCAGAACAATACTCATTCTTACCGTTGAAAACTACTTTGCAGCTATATCCTACTTCTACTTCCTTAAATGAAGTGCC
>DASXVB010000223.1:0-3157 GCA_036504475.1 Methanosarcina sp. | reverse complement strand
TCTCACCCTATGTTTTTGGGTTCTGTTTTTAAGTGAGCTTATACCACCGATAACCACATGATTACATTACACACATTTCATCAGTTTCAGGCACATTCTCCCATAACCCTCTTTTTGGGATTTCTCGTTCTTCAATGGCTTGTTGCAGCGTTTGCAGCGCTGTATTAATTTTATTTCTTCTTCAGACATTTTCATACCCCCAAATTAGTTTAGTTCTTCTTTAATTTCCAAACAAACATATTTCCGTTGTCGATTGACTCTTTTTCAATCTTCTCCGCTGTCTGTAGCTTCTCCAACCATAAAACTGTCGTAGAACGGGCAGCACCGACGGCTTTTGCTATGAATCCGGTAGTCTTCGAATCTCCCTCGATTACCTTGAGAAAATCATCATCTGTGTACTTTGACTCAAATTTTGGCATGTTGTCACTCCTAAAGCATAAGCTCTTTACTCTATTATATGGAGTTCAAAGTATTTAAAACTTTCTTCGGTTAGTCGATAGAAACGGAAATATAAAAATCCAAATGGATAATCGTGATCGTGTGGATTTAAATCTCAATTTTTGCAACGGAACCAGACGAAGAAATGAAATCTACGTTTCAATAGTTACACATATTAGTTATAGTATAAGTGAATAATATAGAAGTGAATTTTATATTATAGTGTGAGGTTGTTATATGATTGAGTATGTTATTATAGGCATTCTAGTTTTACTTGTAATAATCTTTGTATATTATTTTAATAGACTTAATGTGCTTTCCAACACAATCGATAACTCATGGGCGCAGATTGATGTTCAGCTGAAGAAGAGAGCGGACCTTGTGCCAAATCTTGTCGAAACTGTGAAGGGTTATGCGGCGCATGAAAAATCAATTTTTGAGGCTGTGTCTGATGCAAGAGCAAGGATGGTGGGTGCAAAGACAATTGAGGAAAAAGATCAAGCTGGAAATATGCTTGCTGGGACTCTTAAGTCGCTTTTTGCAATAGCCGAGAATTATCCAGAACTTAAGGCAAACCAGAATTTTCTTATGCTTCAGGAAGAACTTTCTGGAATTGAAAACAAGGTTGCTTATGCAAGGCAGCACTATAATGACAGTGTGCTTGTTTTCAATAACCTCGTGACTACTCTACCTGGCTCGATTTTTGCTGGAATACTTGGTAAGAAGACAAGGACTTATCTTGAGATTGAGTCTAAAGAAAGAGAGCCTGTCAAGGTTCAGTTCTAATAATGAAAAGTTTTCTTTCCTTTTATTTTTGAGGTGATATCTATTGCGAACCATGGAAGAACAAATAACCACAAATAAGAGAGATTCAATTATCCTTGTCGGGATTGTAAGCGTTACTCTTGTTGCATTGTTCTATTTATTTGCACAGGTTTATGACCCCTCACTTGTTTTTGTCTTCCTGATTATCGCTGTTATTCTTTCCACTCTTGGTACAATTGCTTCTTACTGGTATTCAGATAAGATTGTACTTTCTGTTACAAAGACTCGTGAGCCGACACCGATTGAACAGGCTCATCTTTCGAATGTAGTTGAAGGGCTCGCTATTGCGGCAGGAATCCCTGCCCCTCGTTTTGTAATTATAGCTGACGATGTTAACTTAAATGCTTTTGCAACAGGGAGAGATCCTAATCATGCTGTTCTTGCTGTGACCTCTGCACTTCTTAAGGTTATGAGCAGAGAAGAGCTTGAAGGCGTAATTGCTCACGAAATGTCTCATATCGAGAATTATGATATTAGATTCTCTTCGATGGTAGCTGTACTTGTAGGTATTATTGTTATTGCTTCACAGATTTTCCTTAGAAGCATGTGGTTCTCCGGAGGAAACAGAGATCGAAAAGGTGGAAATTTCATATTTCTATTAATTGGTATTATACTTGCTATACTTGCACCGATTTTCACACAGTTGATTCAGCTTGCAGTTTCACGACAGAGAGAGTATCTTGCGGATTCAAGTGGAGCATATCTTACACGCAATCCTAATGGACTTGCTTCTGCACTTGAGAAAATTAAAAATCATAACACTAATACAAAAGTGAATGGAGCTGTTTCGCATCTTTATTTTGTCAACCCATTCCTTCCAAAGAATGGAGAATCTTTATTTGCTACACATCCACCCATTGATGAGAGAATTAAGAGACTTAGAGAGATGTGAGCTTTATTCGAAGTTGTGCATAAAATTCGTAGGACTTACACACTTGATGAACAAAATCAAGTGCAGCAAACGCCATGGATTCAAATCACATTTCAGACAGTTAACGGTCTGATGCTATTGATTTTTCAGTTCAACTGCGTAAGTCCTAATAGATACAATTTGGCACAAGCTTGTATGGGTGATTTTAGCAATTTATTATCTACAATTCAAAATAAAAATACTCCATAATCATAAAAAGTGAATTCTATGTATTTTTCAATTTTAAAAATGGGGATTTCTAGTGGTTTTTACCTTCACACTAGCATTCTGTATCAACGTTATCCACTTATTCTCCTTTTAATTCAATCCCGCAAGCTTCAGCCGGCTCATTTGAATTTCTTGGGTTCGTCTGTGACCTCACCCGAATCATGCAATGGAACATTCGCAGCGGTCACTGTCCAAAGGAAATTTTGCCTAAAGGAAGAACACCAATTCAGACGTTCTCACAGACAAAAAATCCAATTGTCACCACATCTTCTTATCTTTTTTCATAGTTAACAGGTAAACTTAGTCACACCCAGCGAGAAACGAATTAAAAGCATGTGCTCACATGGGAAAATTTCAACCTAGTCTGTGACTGACAAGCCTGGACCATAAACTGTATAGCCGTTATACTATAAATTCGACTTTTAATTAATATAAGTTCCTTATTTATATTTCTACAGTTTTTATACTTACAGAATATAATACTCTGTGATGCAATTATGAAATTACTTTCACCTACACAAACAAGCTTAGGGAGTGTAAATAGTATGGGGAAAATATTTAGTCGATCAAAAAAGCCACTGGGTATATTGCTTATAGTTTGTTTTTTACTATCGATAACAGCAGCGGCAGTAAGTGCTAAAGAAGTGCCCAATATAACTCAAAAAAAGGCTGACAATACTGGAAAGAAAGTAAAAGGTTTTTCGATTAATATCGAAAAGGCAACTTTGGAAAATAATAATTTCCGCAAGATTCTAT
>DASXVB010000222.1:0-24331 GCA_036504475.1 Methanosarcina sp. | reverse complement strand
CAGTGGTTCGTAAAGATCGACAATGACGCAATTTTGAAAGCTGCAGATGAGATCAAATGGTATCCTGAATATATGAAAGTCAGGCTCCAGAACTGGACAGGCACTATGGAATGGGACTGGTGTATTTCCAGACAGAGGATTTTTGCAACTCCAATCCCGATTTGGTACTGTAAAAAATGCGGGGAGGTTATGGTTGCAGAAGAAAGCTGGCTTCCTATTGATCCAAATGAGGCCGCCCCAAAGAAAGCCTGCACCTGTGGATCAACAGAATTTGAATCCGAAACCGATGTGCTGGATACCTGGATGGACTCCTCGATTACGGCGTTACATGTTACAGGCTGGGAAAGCGAGCACGAACTTCGCCTGCCTGCTCAGATCCGTCCACAGGGCCATGATATAATTAGAACCTGGGCCTTTTACACAATCCTGCGTAGCCTAGCCCTTGAAGGCAAGAGACCCTGGGACTCTATAGTGATTAACGGTATGGTGCTCGGGCCTGATGGACATAAGATGAGCAAGTCCCTTGGAAACGTTATTTCCCCTGAGGAAGTAACTACAAAGTACAGTGCCGATGCTTTCAGGCAGTGGGGTGCAGTTGGCGGCTCCACAGGCTCAGACGTAATGTTCCGCTGGAAAGATGTGGTCTCAGCTTCTCGCTTCCTTCAGAAGATGTGGAGTATATATCGTTTCTCAATGTCTCACCTGAAAGGCTTTGAGCCAGAAGACGCCGAGAAGTTCCCTAGAGACTCTCTCCTTACAATTGACAGGTGGCTGCTTAGCAAACTTAACAGGCTTGTAGACACTGCAACAAAAGAACTTGATGAGTACCAGTTTGATTCTACATTCAAGGCCATAAGAGGTTTTGCCTGGGAAGTCCTTGCTGACAATTATCTGGAACTCGTAAAAGGCAGGCTTTATGGTGATGAGCCTGAAGGCAAGAGAGCAGCCCAGTATGTTCTTTATAGGACAATGAAAACTCTCTCACTTTTACTTGCACCTTTTATACCCTTCTTTGCAGAAGAACTGTACTCTAGGTTTAGCGATGAGAGTGTCCATACACAGGCCTGGCCGGCAGTCGATGAGAGCTTCATAAGTGAAGAAGCCGAAGCTGCAGGGGAACTAATCAAGGATATCACAAGTGAGGTCCGCAGATACAAGGCAGATCTGGGAATGGCACTTAATGCTCCCTTGAAAAAGCTTGAGATCTACAATGCAGATATTGACACAGGAGATATTGCAGGTGCCACAAATTCAGAAGTTGAGTTGATGAAAGGCGCTCCCTCTTTTGAATATATACCAGTGGAAGTTAAGCCAAATATGGGTATCCTAGGTCCCCGATTTAGGAAAGATGCAGGCGCTGTCGTGAAAGCCCTAAAAGCAGAGGATCCTGTTGTAGTTGAAGCTCAAGCAGCTTCAGGAAAAATAACCGTTAATGTAAACAGCAAATCGATAGAACTTGAACCAGAAGCCTTAGAGATAAGAAAAGAAGTAATCTCTGGTGGTAGAGAGGTTGATGTGCTTGAAGTTAGAGGTGCAGTTGTTGTAATCGTAAGGTAAGCTTCTGCTTACCTTTTTTCATAAAACTGTCCCTATGATTCGGCAAATTCTTTTTTCAGTTTTTACGAAAATCTGAAGTCAAGAGTCTTGAAGTAAGACTACATAAATTCGAATTATGACTGTAATCCCATGAACCACTTGTAAAACAGAGTTTTTTTCACATTCTCTTTCTTACATTCTTTGTCTCATTATACTGGAGTGTTATTTAATGGAGCGTAAAAACAAATTCTTAGTATACATGAGAAAAAGATATGAGTTTTTTCAACTTAAATTGAGGATTTCTGCAAATCGAAATCTCGAAGATAGGGCATTTAGAAGTACCCAATAGCACTAGAAAATATTTTATACATTAATAAGTTCAGGACAGTGAGAGAATAATAAAACTGCTAGATGAATTTACATTACAATAGAGTTAGTTAATCAAACGTAAGTATTTGGCTCTTACTGGTTTTTGCAAAGATAATAGATAATTATTTAATTAAAGTGAAAAAATATGAACTCCCTTTTCCAATGTGAAACTATATATAGATCTAAGTAATCTGTTTCAGAAATGTATTATTTAGACCTGGAGTTCTTATGACAAAAGTCGAAAAGGTACTACTGTTACTCAAAAATATGGTGTACGAAAGCACCAGCCCACAAGAAACTCTCAAGTTTGCGAAGTATTATAAGAGTAAAGGGCTCGACGTGCTGGTTATTCTCTGGGGGCCTATGGGAGTCCTACTTGGAAAAAAGGATAAAACAAGAGGGGCACCTAAGTATGATGCCACTGTCCAGGAATGCATCGATCTAGGAGTGGAGTTTAAATGCTGTCAGCTTGCCTCGGACATGATTGGGCTTAAGAAAGAAGAATTGATTCCTGGAATCGAATTTATCTGCTCAAAAGAGGTGGCCGAACTCTTTTTGAGATACACAGAAGAAAACCAGCTAATTATTACTTTCTGAGCTCGAAAAATTTCTAAAAATTAAATTAAACGTTTAAAAATAATATTCTTAATAATTAGAAGTATTTTACCGTAGCTTTTTCTTAAACAAGGTTTCCTTCAATCTAATTATACTAACCTGGCCCTTCAACAAGAGAATACGTGGCTGAAATCAATTGCAGAATATTTGATAAAACTTTGACTCAATTATAGCCATCTCAACTCTGGTTACTCATTGAAGAAAGATTTGATCAAAAGCCCCTAGTAGCGGCATGGTCAAGCGGTGCAACGTAAATTTTTTGATAAAGGGTTTTATCGAAAACCCTAGAAACAACATGGTCGGCGTGATAAACCGGCGCAACGGTTGAGGCTCAAAGCTTGCGCTTAAGAGAACAAATTTATGGGTAAACAATAGTGGTTTTTTCAGACAGACTAATCTATTAAGTTACAATTTTTCTGCCTGGGTTTGGGTGGGGATTGCAGAAAATAGGAGATTTGTTAGAAAGAGCTAGTCTGAAAATTTTGATTTTTCTGGATTGCAGACTAGTTCAGTAATTTGCGAGTTTATCCCAAAACCCATTTTTATTCTCAATTCTCAGAAATACTCATGATTAGCTTTATAGTCATAAGCTCGATTGATTGCTTAAAATACGAAATAAAGAAGTAGATTTTGAATTTTGGAATAGGCTCTGCATTGTCTAGATTGGATTCTTCCATATATGTTATAAGATGAAAGTTGTATTGAAAATTCACTGAAAATTAAACTTAACTCACAAATAACTGTGTGTTTGACTAAACACAAATTAGACTGAGCCACTAAACCGGGTTTAACATAATATTAATATGGGTCTGAGAATCTTCCTGTAAAATCAGAATTATTAAAGGTACTTTTAGAAGCATTTTTTCAACATTTGGTAGACCGACAGAACTTTTTATATTTGGTGCAATTTTTATACCGTTTGGAAAAACAACAGAAGATATCACACTAAGGAATGAATTATATGCGAATATCACATAATTAGAATAAAAATGGGTTTTAATATAAAATAACGACTTTAGAAATAATGAATTAATACTGAATATTTCAGCCCTTTAGTCAATTAATTTTAGAGGTATGGGAAGAAAATAATTTAATCAGGTGATTTCATGTTTTTCGAGGATTACGAATTAAACAAGGAAGAAAAAGTTCTCTTACAAAAGGTTCTGGATGGGAATATAGCTCTCCGCAAGATTGAGGAGTTTGCAGATCCATTAACTTCAGTAAAACTCAGAAGGTTTGCAATACAGGAGTTTGCAAAGCTCGAGTTTGAGCATATTCAGAATTTTTCCCTTGATGTTGAAGCCACATCTAAAAAGAACATTGAAAACATGATAGGCGCAGTTCAGATTCCCCTCGGAATTGCCGGGCTTCTAAAAGTAAACGGCGAATATGCGAATTCTGAATACTATATCCCACTTGCTACAACTGAAGGAGCTCTTGTTGCCGGTGTAAATCGCGGCTGTTCGGTGATCACGAAATCAGGAGGAGCAAACGTAAGGGTTTTTGAAGACGAGATGACCAGAGCACCTGTTTTTAAGCTTGATAGCCTTAGCAGGGCTAAGGAATTTTATGAATGGGTAAAATGTCCTGAAATTTTCGAGCAAATGAAGACTGTTGCCGAGAAAACGACACGTTTTGGAAAACTGCTTTCCGTAAAGCCTTTTGTAACCGGTACATATGTCTACCTTAGGTTCTCGTACGACACAAAGGATGCCATGGGTATGAACATGGTGACTATAGCTACTGATGCTGTAATGCATCTCATAGAAGACGAATTTGGGGCACATCCTATTACCCTTTCAGGAAACATGTGTACTGACAAAAAACCGGCCTCTATCAGTACAATTCTCGGAAGAGGGAAAACTGTTGTAGCTGAGGTTACTATTCCAAAAGAGATTGTCAGAGACACCTTGAAATGTACGCCTGAGTCCATGTTTGAGGTCAATTACAGTAAAAACCTGCTGGGATCTGCAAGAGCAGGAGCACTTGGTTTCAATGCCCATGCTGCAAATATTATTGCTGCAATATATCTGGCATGTGGACAGGATGCAGCCCACGTTGTTGAAGGAAGCACTGCAATTACAAGTATGGAACTTACAAAATACGAAGAGATTCACTGTACTGTCACTCTCCCTGCCCTACCTGTAGGAACTGTTGGGGGAGGTACAGGTCTTGGAACCCAGAGAGATTGCCTGAATATTCTCGGCGTTGCAGGTGCAGGTGACGTTCCCGGAACAAACTCTAAGAAATTTGCGGAAATCGTAGCTTCTGCCGTGCTTGCAGGAGAAGTTAACCTTATAGGAGCTCAGGCTGCAGGACACCTGGCCCGTGCCCACGCCCAACTCGGCCGTGGAAAATTCTAAAAATTATGAGTTCCCTTCAAAATAAAGCTGTACTTCACACCTATGTAATTAAAGCAAAATGATATTTTCTCTCAGGTAAAGAGTCCCCTTTCTGAATAAAATACATTTTTCTATGGGGACTATACTTTTATTTTATCATTTTTCGCTGTAAAAATTAATGTTATCTTTGCTGGAGTTCAAGAGTATTGAAATCCAAGAAGATACTAATCTCTACAATCAAAAATAGAGATAACTAGATCTGTTCTGTTAACTAGATTTGTTCTGCTCCGTAATCCTTTTTATGGCTTAATGGAAGTAAAAAATAATTAGTAAGTATTGGGATATTTTATTCCCAAATAAGGAAAAAAGCAAGATTATATAAGGCTTAATAATAATATTTCTTCCAGGAATTCAAAAAGAGAGGGTTAAATAGGGTCAGAGGGTACAGAATAAGAAAAAATTAGCCAATGAACTTCTGTTTTGTTGTAATTGTATAGGACAGTATATAGGCTCGATTTTTACGCGTTTAGTCTATACTCATACAATAATAGAACAAAACGCTTATAAAACGAAAATGCTGGCAACCCTAATAAGCTCAGAAGACTGGATATTTTAACAAACTGAATTCCTTAAAATCAGTGTTCTAGCTATCGATCCTAAGAATAATATTAACTTAAACATTTCCAAAAGAATTGCAGAGAAAAGCTTAATAAAAGGTTTAAAAATTGGAATTGACAAATTTAAAAACTTTAAATAAGGAATTTATACAGATAAATAAAAGTAAAATGGGGGTTAAGTTTCTGGATTATACGCTTCGAATAGGAGGAGAGGCAGGACAGGGACTGCAAACGATAGGAGGAGCTCTTGCAAAGGTCTTTTCTCGAATAGGGTATCAAGTATTTACGCATCAGGACTACATGTCCAGGATACGAGGGGGACACAATTATTACCAGATTCGGTTTTCCGACCAGAAAATATCAGCCTCCAGAAAGACGCCCGATATTCTTCTGGCTCTTGACCTGAACACAATTGAAATCCACAGGAAAAGTGTCAATGATGGAGGATTTATTCTCTACGATTCCGAAATTGCCAAAAGGAAATTTGAAGATCCTGAGTTCATAGATATACCTTTCAAGAAAATAGCCCTTGATGTCGGAAAGAATAGTGTTATGGCAAATACGGTAGCAACAGGAGCTGCACTTGGAATACTTGGTATTGGGCTTGAGGCACTTAAGAACATTTTGAGAGAAACATTTGAGAGAAAGGGAAACGAAATTGTCAAGAATAATATTGCCTGCGCAGAAGCTGGGTATAACTATACTGTTAAAAACTGTCCGCGCTGTGAAGCCTTTGGAATCCGCGAACCTGAGTACAAAAGGCTTATGCTTATAACCGGACTACAAGCAATCGGGATGGGAGCAATTATGTCCGGCTGTAAGTTCTACTCAGCATATCCTATGTCGCCTTCAACAGGAATTATGGAGTATTTTGCTTCCCGAGCAGAAGAATATAATCTCGTTGTTGAGCAGGCTGAAGACGAAATTGCAGCCATTAATATGGCCATAGGAGCTTCTTTTACAGGCGTAAGGGCTATGACCGGAACTTCTGGAGGAGGATTCGCCCTTATGGTAGAAGGTCTCTCCCTGACAGGAATGACCGAAACTCCTCTTGTGATCGCGGAAATGCAGCGCCCGGGACCAGCTACAGGTTTTCCTACACGCACAGAACAAGGGGATCTGCTTTTTATTCTGCATGCAGGCCACGGAGAATTCCCAAGAGTAATTTTCGAGCCAGGAACCCCAGAGCAGGCTTTTTATCTGACTAATAAGGCTTTTGAACTTGCGGAAAAGTATCAAATCCCCGTATTCGTCCAATCTGACCAGTATCTTGCGGAGTCTGAATGGACCTTTGAAAACTTCGACTTGGACAAATTGATTTATAATGATTATCGAATGAGAGAAAAAGACCTTGAAGGTATTGAGGTTTATAAACGTTATAAATATTCAAGTACGGGACTCTCTCTTCTTGCAATCCCTGGAGAAGCTGGAAAACACCTCGTCGTAGCAGATAGTGATGAACATGACGAGGAGGGACACATTATAGAAGATTCCGAAACCCGGATCAAGATGGTTCAGAAAAGGTTACTGAAGAAACTACCGCTTATAAAGAAAGAGATCGAAGCTCCGCTTTTATATGGGGATTCTTCTCCAAAAATCGTGCTTGTAGGGCATGGTTCTACCTATGGTGTAATAAAAGAGGTAGTTGATACAATCCCAAAGGACAAAAAAGTTGCAATGGTTCACTTCAGCCAGATTTATCCTCTTTCCGAAAGGGACAGATTTGATTATATTGAGCTTTTTGAGAACGCAGATCTTACGATTTGTATAGAAAACAATGCCAGTAGCCAATTTGCAAAACTTATAAAGGCAGAAACAGGATTTGAATTTTCCCACCAGATCAGCAAATATGATGGTAGACCTTTTACAATCGAAAATCTGAAGGAGGAGCTGCATGCCTACATCTGAAGATTATAAAGGACAGATTCCGGCCTGGTGCCCTGGTTGTGGAAATTATAATATTCTTTCGACCATTAAGCATGTACTTGTAGAGCTTGGTATAGAACCATGGGAAGTTCTTGTGGTTTCAGGAATAGGGCAAGCTGGAAAACTGCCCCATTATATTAGGTGTCATACTTTCAATGGGCTGCACGGAAGAACTCTGCCTGTAGCTACGGCTGCAAAACTTGCCAACCGTTCCCTTAACATAATCGCAGTTACAGGAGATGGTGATTGCTATGGGGAAGGAGGAAATCATTTCCTTCATGCAATTCGCCGGAACTCAAATATTTCCCTGTTTGTGCATAATAACCAGGTTTATGGACTGACTAAGGGACAGGCTTCTCCTACTACAGCTGAAGGAACCCACACAACAATTCAGCCATATGGTGTCCTTCAGGAACCACTAAATCCTCTTTCTATGGCAATTTCTCAAAATTGTAGTTTTGTAGCCAGGGGATTTGCAGGAGATCAAGAACATCTTAAAGAGCTGATGAAAGCTGCTATTATGCACAAAGGTTTTGCTCTTCTTGATATTCTTCAGCCATGTGTAACTTTTAACAAGATAAATACTTTCAAATGGTATCGAGATAGAGTTTATAAACTTGGGAATGACTATGACCCTTCCAACCAAGTTAAAGCCTTTGAGAAATCTTTAGAATGGGGAGACAAAATCCCTAATGGTATTTTTTACAAAAATGAGAGAGAGACATATGAGGAAGGAGTGCCGGCAATTCAGGAGAATCCTCTTGTAAGGCAAAAGTTCTCTATTGAAGAAGTAAAGCACGAAATTGAAAAATTTTATTAAAATCTCCTCTTTTTATTTTTACATTAAACAATTTCCTGAAAGTTTGACTTTTTTTCAGAATAATCTTGAATTGAGAATAGTCTTAGAACCGAAATAGAGATTACAAACATCTCTGCGGATATAGACCCACATTTTCGTGTTCCTAAATAATACAGGTTCTACAAAGATAGGAGATTTCAATCATATGGATGTGATCGTTAATTATTCCAAGATATCAAGCAATGCAAAGACCATATGGATTCCCTACCAGGAAGAAGCGGGCCTTATTGAAAAGCTACTGGAAAGCGAGGATTTGTATCCAGAAGAAGAGAAAAGTTTTATGAAATATATAGGAGAGTCAAGCGTCACCGATCTGGTCACAAATTTAAAAAAAGTAAAGCAGCTCCTAGCCTAAGCCGATTTCTGGAACCTAATTCACAACCAAAAAAGAAAAACAAAAGATAGTGACAGGAAAAAACCCGACACAGGGATATTAAAAGATTAGTTCTTAAGCTTTAGATCTTACATTTTTTCACTTATGGAAAAGCCCTTCTTTTGCCCTGTGAAGGTACTTGTTGGACTCCTCAATTTTACTGGCAGCTTCTAAGATATCTTCGGAAGCTTCAAGAAAACCATCCTTTTTGGCTTTCTGAGCCCACTCTTTGAAGCTTTCTATGTGGCTTTCATTATGCTCGATCCAGTGTTCAATCAAATTCGAAAGATTTTCGTGACTGAGTTCTTCAGTAATAGTTGTCCCTCCTATTCAAATATATGAGATTCATGGTATAAATGACCGCTGGATATAATTAAAACTTTTGTCAAGATTCAATGAAAGATATAAAAATATATAAAAAAGAGGTCCCGTAGAAATTCTATAGAGTGATCTTTTATCAAAGAAATCATTTGGATAAAGGATTCGTTTATTTTTGATCATTTTTGACGAACAATTTAGTTACCGATGCCAGGTTCGGCTGTGAGATAAACTGAGTGGAACAAAAAAGAGAAAAGTCAAAGCCGAAGCAAGTACGGAGTAATTATTTTTCCGATATGTACTAACGGCTTTATGTGCTAACGGCTTTTTATACTTTAATATGTTCTTGCCACATACACGCGGGTTTCGGTTTCTCCTCCGCAGACAGGGCATTTTCCTTTTTGGTTGCCTTTCTGCTCCAGAGGAATTCCGAGGATTCCTGCACCTATTATATCTTCCATAGCAAGTCCGCATTCTTTCTTCCCGCACCATGGAATTGTTGCAACACCGTTCTGGATTTTTTCCTTTACCTCTTCAAGTTCGGTACAGTCAAATATGCGGTTTTCAAGTTCAGTTTTCGCTTTTTGATATAGACTTTCGTGAATCTTCTCAAATCTTGAACTCACGCCAATTTCAATATCATGAAGTGGAATTTGTTCTTTTTCTCCTGTATCTCTCCTGACAGCCATAGCAACATTATTTTGGAGATCCCTTGGCCCAATTTCTAGCCTGAGAGGCACGCCTTTCATTTCCCATTTATAATACTTCGCTCCTGGACGAAGGTCACTTGCGTCAATTTCTACTCTGATGCCAGCTTTAATCAAGCGTTCCTGAACATCCTTGCAGGCTGCAAGCACCTCTTCTGCTCCTTTCTTGAAGATAATCGGGATAATTACAACCTGTACAGGCGCAATTTCTGGGGGCAAAACAAGCCCTTTGTCGTCTCCGTGGATGGAAATTGTAGCTGCAATTGATCTCTCCGAAATTCCATAACAGGTCTGATAGGCATAACGCTGCTCTCCATCAGGAGCTTCATATTTAATGTCAAAAGTCTTTGCAAAATTATCCCCTAAATGATGGACAGTACCTATCTGAAGGGTCTTTCCGTCAGGCATAATTGCATCAAGAGCATCGGTATAGTCTGCTCCTGGGAATTTATCCCAATCTGGTCTTCTTGAGCGGAGTACAGGAACTCCAAGTCTGTGGTATATTTCAGTATAAAGTCCAATAGCTTCCTTAACCTGAGCTTCTGCATCTTCCCACGTAGCATGGACTGTATGGGCCTCTTTAAAGGAAGTAATCTCTCTAAGCCTTATCAAGGGGCGGGTATGTTTTGTCTCGTAGCGGAAAGTGTTAACTATTTGATAGATTTTGACAGGGAAATCAGCATGGGACCTGACCCACATTTTGTACATAGGGTAAATGGCAGTCTCACTTGTTGGGCGAAGGGCTAGAGGAATGTCAAGAGGATCTCTTCCTCCATGGGTCACCCAGTATACCTCGTCTTCAAAGCCTTTGATATGCTCGGCTTCTTTCATGAACTCGTTTTCAGGGATAAGAAGAGGGAATAGAGCTTCCTGGTGTCCACTGTTGTCAAGAATTTCTCTGATAATATTGTAAGTATTTCTCCGGATTGCAAACCCGAATGGGTACCAGACATATAACCCTTTTACAGGATAGCGGACGTCCATTATTTCTGCCATCCACAGAAGTTCATTATACCATTCGCTGAATTCCTCTTTTGGGGGGAGTGCTGCTTCTTTTTCGCTTTCTGCCATACCTTCACCGTGTTATCGCAATCTAAAATAACTCTTAAATTCCAAATAAACTGAATAAACTATTATATTGGTCAAATAGACTGTTAAATTAGTTTAATTTTGAGAGACACAAGTAAATTCCAGCCTAATGTCTTCAGTGCCAGTCGGAGTTTCCGGAATGAGATCTACAGTTTTTTTGGGCCAGTTTAAGGATCTGCTCCCGGATAGATAATATCCTGCAGCCCTGCTGTCTCTTTTGGAGGTTCTATAGAACGTCTTTCCGGATCTTCACATCTTGAAATACGTGGCTCTTGAGAATGCGCCAGTCTAATGTGAAATTGCCCGTATAGCCCACAATATGCCTGCCTTTAGGGAATAAAAGTTAATAACTATATTGGAAGTATTCCCCCGGAATGTGGCAGGCTGTAAAAACCGGAAAAAAGAATTAATCTCCTCCTAGGGGCTGAATATTATCTGAAACATCATGTAGGAGTTCGGATTTGTCAACATCGAAAACGATCATGCCGGTATTTAGCTTCTCGGCTTCTTCTTTGGAGAGTTTGGTAGCCTTTACCTTCTTTGAGATTATCGCACTGTTTCCAAGAGGATCTTCGACTATGACTGTGATTTTTCTCTTGCCTTGGATCACAGCTTCAAGCATACACAGGAGCTCCTCGCTGCGTGAGGATTTCTCTTCGTCTCCCTGTACCCACCTGCTGGCGGTTATAAGGACATCCCGGATCCGTTGCAGTACACCTTCAATATTCGTTACGTATGACTCAGAAACCGATCCAGGTTCGATGGTAACTCCCATTTCCGGGATGCGGATTGTTCCTGAGGTTGAACGGATTACCCTTGCATCCAGGTCTTCAATCGTTTCAACTGGCATCTCATAGCGCATGGGCTCCTTACTAGAGAGAATCATGGTATCTGCAAAACGGAAACTGCACTGGCATCTTGCACTGACGTACAGAATCTCCCCAAAATAGGGAATATTATCTCTCTGCCAGTTCATCACTAGATCTGTCTGGCACAGAGGGCAGCAGATTTTTGTTTCAAATCTTTCCTGTTTATAGAAATCCGGATTCAATATTTTCCACCAGTAATTTTGGATCTGTCGATCTTAATACCTGTAGGGGTTACAATTACGGTATTTCCTTTGACACCTGCAATATCCCCATGTACATCGATAACAACATCTTTCAGCTCTTTTAAAACTCTATCTCTCAGCAGGTCATCTCCCCTGATATTTGAAATATCTATCATCAGGACATTTCCATTATAAATTTCCTGCTTGAGTTGGGATACTTGGTTGATATTCGAAACTTCCGCAATCTTTACATAAGTTTCTGCAGGCTCATCCTCGAGAACTTCTTCATATTTGCTGAGATCAATTTCAGTGTAATCCTCGGGACTGGTTGAACTTTTTACATTGCTGCCAAGTAGCTTGTCTATGAGTTTTGCCATTTATGCGCACCTTTTCTATTTTCAAAATTCGAATCGCACTGTCCTATATTGAAATCTATATTAATTAATTTTGCTATTATAAAGCTGATCCTGATTTTCTTTCTGCTTCAGAAAATTTTCGTTCCCTACCCGTAGGTTTCGCTTAATAAAAATATATTTTGTTTTATGGTAGCTTTCAAAATTCCGTGTTCCAGAGTTTATCTCCTACATGGATTATTGACTTTATGGCCTTACCTGAAGTAGCTTTGGCCATTTCCGATCCTTTCATAAGTGCCTTTCCTATTGCAAGAGGTTTGCGATGACTCTCTTCCACTATGATTACGAGATCTCCTTCTTTTATTTCGGGATCAGCAGCTACGACTCCCGGAGCCATTATATCTGCACCGTTTGAGACAAAACGGATAGCTCCTTTATCCACGGTTACGACACGCTTTTGAAGCTCCATCTCAAGAGCTCCGCGGACGGTAGGAAAAAGATGTCCTTCAATTTCGAAAAGCAAAGGCTTGCCATCCACAAGGATGATGGAATATTCCTCAAGAGTAATTTTTTCCAGGGTTTTATTTTCCAGCCCTAGCATTTCTTCGCCGAAAGTGGATACAAGGTCTTTTAACATCTTATTCTTGACATTCTTCCTCAGTTGAACTCTTGACTTTACTTTCAATTAATCACCGGATTTCAAATGTTATATGTTATTTATAGCATAGGGATTTTGTGCTTTTTAAATCTTATGTGGAACTATAGAGTTTCCTGAAACAGATTTCTGTTGTGTTATTGAATTTTTACCTAGAATATTTCTTCCGAACTTACTCAAGTATTTTTATTCAAATTTTACAAAGAGCACTGCAAGCAGCGCAACGGCACTTCCAAAAAATACGGTTTCATAACCTAAAGGTTCCAGAAAGAAGCTTCCAAGGATCGGACCCAGCCCGAGCCCTGCATAAATTCCAGTATTGAAAAGACCCATTACAAAACCGCTGGAACTGATTCTTGAAACAGCCGTAATAAGCCCTACGACTGCGGCCCCTCCCCCTGCCCCTATTAGGATAAAAGCCAGTAAGGGTAGCTTTACTGAGAGAAGGATACCTACTGCTGCAAGGATTATTCCTGTTCTTACTATATTTTTAGAATTGATACTTACCCTGCCTGCAATCAGAGAACCCAGCATTGCAGCTAGATATGAAGCTGAAATTGCCAACCCAAGTTCGGGCTTTGTCAGAAAGCCAGCACTGTAATCTGCATAGTTTGCAGTTAATATACCTGTAGTTCCATAAAAAAGCACTGAAATTCCCCAAATTTTTCCAAAATTGGTTTTAAACAGGATTTTTCTGGCTTTTTGCAGGTAACTTTTTAGTTCTGTAAGTAAAGAGGTATCTTGTTGGTTTCTTACAGGATTTTCACTTTCTGGAAACGTTAACTTTTTCTCTTTTGTCTCATTTCTGTCCGAAGAAAGCAGTTTTCCAATTTCTGAGAGAAGGAGAATACAGGAAAGTACTGCCAGAAAAGTGAAGCTGACTATTGCTGTTTTAATTCCAAATCCGGCAAACATTCCTGAAAAGAAAACGCCTGCAGCCAGCCCGGCGTTTAGCAGGAAGTTAAACTCTCCAAGACTTTGTTGACTATCCTCCCATTCTGCAAGTACAGAAAAAGCTGCAGGAAAAAAAGCTCCACAACCTATTCCTTCTAAGAACCTGAAAATTCCAAGAATCCATTGGCTATTCGAAAATGAAATAACAAAACCTGATAAGGCAGTCAGCAACATGCCAAATCTGATAACTTTCAGGTTTCCGATCCTGTCTGCCAGGATTCCTAGAGGCACAAGAGCAAGAAAGGCTCCCATGAAATATCCGGAATATAGAAGACTTGAAATTACAGAACCTCTGCTGTCTCCTCCAGCAAGTTCTGGAAGAATAGGGATTACTGCGTTTGAAAGTCCCTGGAGCGCAAAAACTGAAGAATAAAGTGTTAATTTTTTGAAGTTCATAAGCTCTTCTATTTAATATACAGCATTATACTGATTTTTTTACTCGATACTTATTTTTCTTGGCTTCTAAAACTATTTTTATTTTTAGAAACTACTTTATTTCTCTGAATCATTCCTATTGCTATGAATTGATCTATTTCTAAAGACCACTCTTCTTTTAAAAATCCTTCTGAATTTCGGGAAATTCCATGGAATAAATATCTTAAGTAGCGCTTTTTACTATTCTATCGAAAGGGACTTATTGGCATAAAACTGGTAAAACACCTGTTTAATAGATTATTTATTCTTTCAATATAAGGGACACCTGCCAAGATAAAACCGTTTGCCATAAACAACTTTTCAAAACTGAAAATGCCTGTGAAAAGCCCTACAATAATAGGCTGAAAAGAGCAGGCTTGAGGCAAATCCTCCAGAGAAGCTATTACTCAGATTCGCAAGCTCTGGAAGGACCGGGATGACAGTATTAGAGAGCCCCATTATTGTAAAAACTGCTCCGTAAATTAAAAGCCTGTGAAGGTTTAGCACTAAAAGCCTTTAATTAAGTATATATTAGTATTTTTTGTTGCAAGCTTCTGAACTTGTCTTCCAATGGCTAAAATTCCAGGAACTAATCCTTAAAGGTTTTCTCAACCATACATAGGATTTTTATCAATTGAACAGTAATATAATTAGTAATAAAAAAGTCAAATCTAGATGCAAAACTCTAGTTGCTACTGCAATATGACATTTTTATTATAATAAATAAGATAGAATGCATAGTTATTTATAGAATTAGTTTGAATAGGGGTAATGTGAGTAATGTGAGCGGGAAACTTTTTTCACATACCATACCCCCCACTCCCCATATGACCCCCCACTCCCCAACCCGCTCACATTACTTCTACTTATCAATTTAATAATTAACAATTAAACTTTTTTCTTACAATTTAATCTCTTAGTTCACTGTTTCTTAGCCTCTCAGTTACTTCATAGAATTTCATTTCAATTTATTGGGATCTCACTTAGCTTTCTTGCCCAGGATAGAAAATGAATTATAAGGATTCATTTTTACAGAAAATTGTTTTTACCTGATCTCAGTTTAGGAAAATTACCGTCTACATTTTTAAAAGAGCCTATCCTAAAACTCAAAATTTACTTTTCTAGATCTCGTATTTTAAGCGACCAATCGAGCTTATGAATACGAGGCCGATTCTGAGTATTTATGAGATTTGAGAACAAAAATGAGTTTTGGGATGGGCTCTATCAATTTAACCTTAATTTGACAGATTCTGTTAATTAATACAGTATTGTATTACAAAAAACACATTGCATTGACATATTACCATGTGTAAAATGAATAATGTCAAAAAATCAAAAAATAAAAGAGATAAATTTGAATTGTATGAAAAAAACAGAAGCCTGAAGCCTATTTATACATTAGAATATATAGGATTCTGTCAAATTCGGGATTTAATGCTTTTTTAATTATTCTAAATATTTGAGTCTCGTTTAGACGAAAGTACAAATAATTGTTTATGTAAACTTTTGTTCTCTTCTGACTGTAAAGAATTCACTCAGTTTTTGTATGAGAAAGCTATACCTTTTACAGCAGAATATATTTTTTCTTTGGCATAAGACTATAAAAATAAATTTTTGGAGAAAAGAGACAAGCAGTAGGTAGAAAAAGAAAAATAACTGAAAAATCTGCGGAGAATTAAAGAAATAATATCCGGAAACAGAAAAATAATTCTCGATTTGTATCCTTTATGCAGAGGAAGCCTTACAACACTAGATGTTGTAAGGCTTGATTCCTATTATTCTTGATCAACAACTGATTCCTTAGTTATTTCTCTACTTGAACTCTCATTCCGTAGAGGAATTCTCATTCCGTAAAATGAGCGCCAGACAAAGAATAACGCAATCAAAAGGAATATGCCGCCTACATAGGGAGCCACATTTCTGAATGACTCCGAAATAGCGATTTCCATAGCTAACAGGCCAAACAGGGTGGTGAATTTGATAATCGGGTTCAAGGCAACTGATGAGGTATCTTTAAATGGATCACCTACGGTATCGCCTACCACGGTTGCTTCATGTAAATCTGTGCCTTTTTCCTGAAGATCTACTTCCACCACTTTCTTTGCGTTATCCCAGCACCCGCCGGCGTTTGCCATGAATACAGCCTGGAACAGTCCGAATACTGCAATGGAAATCAAATAGGAAATAAAAAGTGCCACAGAGTCTTTCCCGGCTATGGGAGCAGAGAGAAAGGAAAACGCCAGAGTAAAGGAGAATATGGCAATAAATATATTGAACATGCCCTGCTGCGCATATTGGGTACAGATTTTTACCACTTCTTTTGATTTCTCCGTGGATGCCTTCTGGCTGGCGTTTTCATCCAGCTGGATGTTTTCCTTGATGTATTCAACCGCCCTATAGGCTCCGGTAGTTACAGCCTGGATTGATGCCCCAGTAAACCAGTAAATCACAGAGCCGCCTGCTAATAATCCGAAGATAGTATAGGGATTGAGCAGGGTCAGGATTTCTTCAGGTTGTACTCCAAGAACATCTTTAATAACAAGAATCAAAGAGAAAATCATCGTTGTGGCACCAACGACCGCTGTGCCTATTAAGACCGGTTTGGCTGTGGCCTTAAAGGTATTTCCCGCTCCGTCGTTTGCTTCCAGATAGTGTTTGGCTTTGTCGAAATCCGGTTTGAAGTTGAATTCTTTCTGGATCTGTTCCTTTATTTTTGGGATGGTTTCGATAAGTGACAGCTCGTAAATGGATTGAGCGTTATCAGTTACCGGTCCATAACTGTCAACTGCTATGGTAACAGGGCCCATGCCTAGCATCCCGAAGGCCACCAGGCCAAATGCGAATATGGAAGGATATATCATAATCTCGCTCAAGCCAAACCCGCTGGCATAATAGGCAGCGAACATCAGCAATAAGAATACCATACCGATCCAGAATGCGCTAAAGTTACCTGCAACCAGTCCGGAAAGTATGTTGAGAGACGGACCACCTTCTCGGGAAGCTTTGACAACTTCAGCTACATGCTTGGAATTAGGGCTGGTAAATATCTTGGTAAATTCAGGAATTAAAGCCGCTCCCAAGGTACCACAGCTTATTATTACTGAAAGCACGAACCAGATTTTTTGTAACTGAGCAGGTGCCTCGGAACCCGGGCCCAGCAGGTAATAGCTTACGGCAAAGGTTACCACTATAGAAAGAATAGATGTAATCCATACCAAGCTGGTAAGGGGCTGTTCAAAATCGAAATCGTCTTTGCTGCCAAATCTTGCTTGGCTGAGTGCCTTATTGATATAGAAAGAGGTTACGGAAGTAATGATCATGAGTACACGCATGACGAAGATCCAAGTAAGCAGGGTTCCGGTTAGGGTAGGTTGCACAGCCAGAACGATAAAGGATACCAAGGCGACTCCAGTTACACCGTAGGTTTCAAATCCGTCTGCAGTTGGCCCTACACTGTCACCTGCGTTATCTCCAGTACAATCGGCAATAACCCCTGGATTACGCGGATCATCTTCTTTGATTCCAAAAACAATTTTCATCAGGTCGGAACCGATATCTGCGATTTTAGTGAATATCCCACCTGCAATACGTAAAGCGCTGGCTCCGAGAGATTCTCCAACTGCAAAGCCTATAAAGCTTGCTCCAGCCAGATCCCTGGGAACAAACAGTAATATAATTAACATCATTACTAGCTCAACGCAGACAAGAAGTACGCCTATGCTCATTCCCGCGTCAAGAGCAATGTTTAAGAGTTTCAGGGGTTTTGTTTCCAGGGATGTGAATGCGGTTCTACTGTTTGCCAGAGTATTCATACGAATTCCGTACCAAGCTACACTGTAAGAACCCAGTATTCCTATTACGGTACAGGCAAGAATTAGTAATACTCCACTTAAAGGTGTTTTTTGTAGAACGCCGAAGTAGAAGGCTATACATAAGCCAATAAAAGCAAATAATATACACAACAATTTACCCTGTTGGATAAGATAAGTCTTACAGGTCTCATAAATTGTGTTAGCCACGTCCAGCATGGACTGGTGGGCTCTGATTTTTTTCACCTTCATAAACTGGTAAAAGCCGAATAGCATACCTAATACACAGACCACGATACCCCAGAGTAGCAAACTATTTTGCCCCTGGCTTAAGTTTGGAATTTTAAGATTCGCTTCACTGGCAGATGCCATTGCCGGTGTTAGCGACAGTATGGCCAGGCTAAGAAGGCTTTCTAGCGTTGCCTTGACCACCCTATTTTTTATTACACTCTTCATTTAGCCAATCACTTCTCTCGTTATAATTTTTGAAAGATAAATTTGAGTTCTGTGTTGTTAATCACACATAACGGAAAGGGTAGCACAAGGGATTCGTTATGTACTCCTTTGTTAATCACTCACAATGGAAAGGATAGCACAAGGGATTCATTATGTACTCCTTGTTGCATTCGATAATTAATAGGTTATTTATTACAATATAATTATAATAGTAGAGCTCACGATTGGTGAAGTCACTCGATAATTAGCTTTTCCATACTCGTAATCTCCAAATTTTTTAATAAATTTGGCTTGCAATACTCTCATAGCCCATTTTGAAGTAAATTAGGTTTTTGAGTCTTTAAAACCTTATTTTTGACAAAAGCGTAAACAGTTGTTTTTATATAAACTTTTTTACCCTACTGTCTATCAATAATATTTAAGCTATTATCTCAATAATCCCTCTTTTTATCTTAAGTATATGTATCCAATCTGAAGAATCCAAATAAAATACAAATTTATGGTATTCTGCTAAGGCAGTATAAAAAGGTGGAACCACGATAATAGAAGTTTTCTGGGAGATAGGTATGGGTATTCTACATTTCAATGGGTTCGTTCTACGTTTTTTCAGTTAAGTTCCTAGATATATAAAGATATCGACAAACTTCTGATAAAAAAAAGCAGTTCTATTTGGAAATCGTATTTTTCAAATATTTATATACCTAGTCAATAAGGTAATAAGTTTCCGGGTTCCTATACAAAACTAGATATACAAAATTTTTTTGCTATGTATTAAGAACGAGCATTTTCGAGCAGCCCAATTGAAGTAATAATTCCTTGGCCTTCACATTCTGCACTTGGTTCAGATCCTCCGGATCCCACACATTTTATGTTGCCAAAACCCAGCTTCACGACAGCTTCAAGACCAACTCCTTCATCTCTGTCATTATCAGAGTATCAAGTAAGGTCTTCTGGTTCAAGCCACCAAGCAGCATTCTGGCGGGATCTGCTTTTGGATCACATCCTACAAACACGTGTTCTTTAGAAATAAAAACAATAAATATAAAAGAGTTAAAAGGACAAAGTTAAAAAGGTCTGGAGATCTCAGTTAACTCCCCTAACCTGCAGTAGCTGGAACTCGATTTCATCCGGAACTGTGGCTAGAAATATAAATGTATTGTACCCAAGTTTTTGAACTTCTTTGATCGCATTCGCCTGAACTTCGTTCAAATCTCTTGAATCACTTACAATACAGAAAGATTTTCTATTTCCTGTGTTGACAAGAAAATTAAAGGCACTTCCGTGGGTATTCAGAAATGCAACCAAATTTTTAAGTTCATCCCAGGTATCGCACATATGAATGTTCTTTGATCCCATATTCTCCACATACCAATCCTTGCTCACATAAGAATAGGATGCATACTGTTCATTTAGCTCATCAAAAGCTTTGAGGATCTTATTAGTATCTTTCCTGAGATTTACCCATTTCCAGCTTTGCGTTGTGAAATAGCGGGCTGCCACTATCTCAAAGATTGCCTGCTTATCTTCATCTTCGAGTTTCATTCTTTCACGTCTCTATTTTTTCTGCGTTTCTTGTGCTCAGAATACATCGTCCTGGGCATAACTTCTGTTAAATTGCAAGGCAAGTTCGGCTTTTTCCAATTCCCTTCCCAGATATGCGGCATGATCCAGACGGGAAACCAGTTTTAGTTCAAGCAGTGTGCCCATAACTTCCCTGGCGTTCTTTCCCACGACTGAAGCTTTCTCGTGTTCGGCTACAATCAGTCCGCCGTTTCCACTTATTCTGTCCGGTACTGTATGGATACGGATCGGGCCTGCAGGGTCCACACGCCAGCCTTTTGAAGGTTTGGCTTGAATCATATTTTCTGGAGGCAGGAAATCCGGTCGCCTGCGTTTTTCTTTAATACAGAGGAGATCAAGTCCGAGGTCTTTTGGTGAGCTTTCTCTTATACCAGAAAGCATCATCATTTCGGAAGCCCTTTTCAATTCTGCAATAGAACCCTGTGACTTGTCACTGTACTCTGGGGTGAAAAGGATGCTTGCTCCAACCTCTACTCCTATTCCACAGAGTGTAGCATTGACTCCTATGGTATCTACGTCCATAAGCTCAGTGACATTTCCAGCTCCGAGGAATACAGGAACCTCAGGGTACATCTTGTGAAATTCATGATAACGTAGAATGGATTCAGTGATATTGTGGCCTATAGGATCAAGAACAGGATCGGCTATAATCTCCTTGATTCCAAGCCTCCGGGCAGCTTCGACATTCCTGACAAGGCTTTCCAGACTCCTTTCTTCATCAGGGATTATAACGGCTGCAATTCTTGCCCTAGAAACAATCGGACCTACTATGTCAAGATTCGTGCTGTTAAGACTCAGGACAAGATCTGCTCCTGCTTTTACTCCTTCCCGTATCAATTCAGGATCAAGGGTATCTATGCTTACCGGGGCTTTTGTATAGGTTTTTGCAAGGGATACTGCTCTTTTAACTTGCTCTGGTTGAGTATTAAGAGTAGCCCCAAGATCGATTATATCTGCTCCCCGGGCGATAAAAGCTTCGATTTTTACTTGGAGTGCCGAGGCATCCATTTCCATAGCCCCTACAATCTCTCCCATAACCTTCATGCGAGCCTTTCCTCCAATTTTTACACCTCTAAGTTTAAGGGGAGAAGAGGCTTCTTCTTCGGTTTTCCTTATTAGCTCGAGAGCCATTTCTTTTCGAACATCAGCAAGGAGTTCACATGCCGGGACTTTTTTGGAAAATTCGATTTTTCCGGCATACAGGAGCACAAAGCCAAGATCATATGCGTGCTTTGGTCCAAGACGGATTTTGCACCCCAACTCTTCAGAGACTTTTGAAAAATCTCCTGTTACAAGCCCTGGAAGTAGGATAAGATCATATGTCTTCGAAAGTTTGGCTTCCTTAAATGTTTTAATCAACTTTTTGGGGGTAATAAAGGCGGCAATATCAATATCGGCTACTAAGATATCGGCTTTTTTTCCGATTGCTTTCCTGACGGTATTCTCTGCAAGCCGCCCTGTTGCAATCAATATTTTCATGTTTTTTTAGATAGAAGCACTAATAAAAAAGAGTATCTGTTTGAAACATACTGGCAAAAATAATAGAGGAATGAAAAGCCCGAACTTTCAGCTTTGAGAATCCGGGCTTTTAATTGAATCGTATTTAGTTTATAAAGTCAATGATTGAATCATCATGCTTTTTTCTAAGAGGCCCTGCCGTATTCCTTAATCGATCTGCTGTCATTTTTCCAAATCTTCTTTCCTGCATGAGATCAGCTTCAGATTTGGGCTCAAGAATTCCAGCTCCTGCCTGAGGACCCAGTATCTGGGCAGACTGAACACCTGTCATGATGGCCATTACTCTTACCTTACCTTCATAATCCTCCCTGATTCTTGCGCCCCATATGACATTTGCGCTTGGTGAGAGTTCGTAGGTAAGCATGGATGCGATTTCCTCAGCTTCCTTAAGGCTCAGGTCAGGGCCACCTGTTACATGAACAAGGCTTCCGGTTGCACCCTTGTAGTCAACATCAAGCAGGGGATGGTTTAGGGCAGTCCGCACTACCTCAGTGCTCTTGTCCTGGCTTTTTGACTCTCCTACAAGCATAACTGCAACCCCGCCACAGCTCATAATAGTCCTGATATCAGCATAATCAAGGTTTATCAAAGAGGGCACTGTGATCGTTTCTGTGATACCCTTTACAGTCTCGGCAATTAGCTGATCCATCACGGAAAAAGCCTGGTCTATAGGGAGGTTTGGCACATAATTAAGCAGCCTGTTGTTATCCAGAACAATTACGGTATCCGCTGCCCTGCGTAGGTCTTCAAGGCCTTCTTCAGCTTTGAAAATCCGAGCTCTTTCAACTCTGAAGGGACTTGAGACCATTCCTACAACAATAGCGCCCTGCTCCTTTGCAACTTCGGCAACTACAGGGGCAACTCCTGTTCCGGTACCTCCGCCTAACCCGGCAGTGATAAAAACAAGGTCAACATCTTTTAACACTTCTTCGAGCGTACCTCTTGCAAGTTCCGCAGCTTTCTTTCCTGTTTCGGGGTAACCACCTGCTCCCAGTCCCCGCGTGAGAGTTTTTCCCACTAGAATCTTCTTGTCAGCTCTTACATTGTCAAGATGTTGTTTATCGGTATTGATGCAGACCGTTTCCGCACCTTCGATCCCAATATTATAAAGACGGTTTACAGTGTTGTTCCCGGCACCCCCGCATCCGACAATCATGATTCGCGGTTGTCCGAAGTCTTCAAAATCTTCATCAGAGGAAGAATTCTTCCGATATTCCTTCTCTTTTTCACTAAATTTCATTGCTTCCTGTACGAATGACTGCAATTTTATCCCCTCGACTGGATTTGTGTCTACTTGTTACGTTTGACTCCCCACCCTTTACATCGGGGGTCACATACCTTTCAATACTCTGAGTGGAGTTATGAGATGACTTTTAGAACTCATTAAAGATTTTCATCCGTCATCTTTAATAAGTTGGCACTCTGCCGAACTTAAACATTTTGGACTTATTTAAACAGTATTCTTAAATTGTTTATTAAGTTTAAATATGTCACCCATAAATCTCATATATTCACTCTTTTACTTCCTTTAGCATTTACTTCTCAAAGATGAAGGGTAGGGAACTGCCAAAATATTTATATAGATTAACTTTGTTTTTTTATGAAGTGTTTCGATTTCTACAGCAAAGCTCTCCTGATTATTCAAGTCAAGGCACTTTTCCTATCATATATTCTATTCTTTTGATGGTATGCCTGACTTCCGGCTAACACCGTAATCCTATCATTCGTTTTTCATAAAACTTTCAATTAGATTTTTAGAATTTTATGAGACTGTTTGTATTATTACTTTTAAGTAGAATTCTCCTCTTAAAAACTGTTTCGGTATTATTACAGAATTTAGAGTCCCTTACCTGATTTTTAAAATTAGTTTTATCTGTATTAATATATATGTGTTTTATATTTGTGATTTCCATAGAATAGACTCCAGCTTCTCTCAGAAACTTTACTTACTCAGAAAATCTGAATTAATTTTTTAGTGTACTTGTTTTAGAACGAACATTTTAAAAGATACATTTATACCAGCGTGACAAAAATAGAAAAAGTAATAATTAATAGGAAATGTGTAAATCGGGTGCTCCCTCATTAATTAGTTGACGTTTTTGAGACCTCTGTAGTTTAACAACTCTACAAATTTCCATTTTCTATTAGTAATTCCACATTCTTCTGCAGGTGTTTTGTTTTCCAAAACTCCCATTTCCGTTTTATTTTTTAATCATCTATGATCTCTGCAAAAGTTAAAATGAGTACAGTAAAGTCTCATTTGGTTGTATAGTCCTTTAATTATCTTTGAAAATCCTATTGTTTTTCTTGCAATTCTATTATTGTCCTGTATAAAAGTCAAGTTCTGCCTTTCAAGTAAACTCGTTGATATTTTACTTTGATCTATATTTTGACCAAAAATAATCCTTTTTTCTACTTTTTGAAGCTTTTTTCCTTGCTTATTTTTGATAACTTGGGCATACTTTAAATCTTTATCAGGTACTGTTTTTGGTTTCCTAGTTCTTCCTCTCTTTCCTGTTTTTGGAAACTCTCTCCATTTACCGTACTGATTCAAAAGAGACTGTGCATAAAATTTTAATCCATCTGTAACGAAAAGAGGTTTTGAATCTGAAAGGTGTTTATCTGTAGTTTTTATTAATTTGTCAGCTACATACTGTTTTTTGGCCCCAGTACAAAATCAAGAATTAACCTGGATTCAGGAGCGAAACTTACCCACATCCAGGTTCCGTCGTCTTCACTTTCTGTTCTTGGTGCAACTTTTTTTCGACTATTACCCACAATTCATCCAT
>DASXVB010000221.1:0-42160 GCA_036504475.1 Methanosarcina sp. | reverse complement strand
TCGCGTAAACTTGTCCTGTTTCGTGCTCTGTTGATATCACTAGGTGTGAGACATAATCATACTCAAGCTGTATCTAACTAATTTAAAATTGGATTATTCTTGGAATTATATCCTAATTGAAACCTGAGTTTATATTTGTTTCTATTCCCTTGACTTGTTTTATATATGTATATATCCATAAAAAGCTCTTTTTATTGCTTCATACTAAAATAATCTTGTATCCACTTGGCTATCAAGATAGAAAACTTGAGTTTTATAAAGTCAGAAAACCTTTTTGACTGGAGACTTTTTTCCGTTCTTTGATAACAGGACCACCCGGCTGATTTCAGATTCATCTGTGATTTCATACCCAAGGTGTTTTGCAAGTTCCTGTGAGAACTTGAGGACCTCTTCATGAGTAGGCATTGCAGAGCGGTCAAGCCTTAATCTTGAGAAACCCAGATGCATGTACGCTTTTATCTCCACAAAATCAGGGGAAGCTTTTTCCATTAGCCTTGCATAAGCCTCAGGCTTGAACAGATTTTCACCTTTGACCAGAGTAGTCCGTATGACTGTTCTTGATTTTTTCTGCTTCATAAGGGACAGAGATTCATTGATCTTTTCCCAGAGGAAAGGCGATTTGGGCTGGCAGACTTTCAGATAAGTCTCAAGATCTGGGGCATCGAGGCTCATATAGAGCTGGGAAGGAGAAACCTTTGCAAGCATCTCGGGAACTGTGCCGTTTGTAACAAGGAAGGTCGTAAAACCTCTTTTTTCATATTCCTCGATAAGTTCAGGGAGATAAGGATAAAAGGTAGGCTCTCCAGACAGAGAGATTGCAACATTGTTCGGCTCATTGCCCTCAAGCCAGCGTTCCTTAAGTGCATTCGGAGAACCGCCAAAGCCGGTGATTAACTTACGCTGGCAGGCAATACTTTCTTCCACTATCTTCTCAGGCAAATCCCACTCCTTGGGAGCAGGAACAGGGACCTCAGTCGGGCGCCAGCAGAACAGGCAACGTTGATTGCACATAAGCGTTGGGGTCATCTGAAGGCAGCGATGGGATTGAACTCCATAAAACTTCGATTTATAGCAGAAGCCCTGACCATTCATAGCGTGCCTTAGCCAGAGACAGGTCTTAACAGCTGAGTGGCGGCCTGCCAGAGCATAGCCCTGCTTTTTCAGGAGAGTCTTAAAATCAGGGATGTCAAAGGGAAGAAAATTAGATTCTCCTTCCAGATCTTCTTCCTGAACCTCCGAGAAGTCTTCCCCGGTATTTTCCTTTTTTTCTTCCAGCGGCATTTTTCGCATATTAAATCTTTGTGGTATATATAAGGATCGGAAAATAATTTTGGAGAGAGCTTTAGTAATCAAGTTAAAATCGAATAAACCTCAAGGTAGTGTACCAAAATTCTGTAAAATTGTAATAGAAGCTAAGACGCGAAAATGCATAGTTTTTGTGGCAAGAACTATGCATCAATAAAAGTTGCGCTGGCGCACCCCGCAGCAAGCTAGCGGGGTATTCGACTGAAATAAAAAAGATAACTCTGCTCAATCTTTGACATATCACTCTACATACTTAATTTTATATAAAGGCTTCAATACATTCAATATTACCAGAGCCACACCATGTCATGATATATGCCCCCCTCCCATCTAAGTATAAAAACGTATTTGCATAACACATTATTCCATTATATTCTATGTCTTTCCCAAGCCAGCACCCGCTATTAAGAAATAATTTCTTCCCTGCTTCTGTTCTTAGCTCATAAGAGCTTGCAAAATGGGTATGGCCAAAAACAACAACATCTGCATCTATAGTTTCTTGGTTTTTCTGGTAATATCTATGTTTAATGACTTGTTCTGCAGTCTTCTCCATAGGCTTCATAGAGTTGTAAATTATTCCTTGAGCATTGGCAACAATACCAGGAATCGAACTTAATGCAAAAAAGCCAATGATCATGGCCCAAGATAGATTATCAAAGAAATCAGGATGTGAAAATTCTCTCATTAAAAAGTATTTTTCACCAATTAATAAACCTAAAAATATAGCAAAATTTGCTTTCCAGTACTTTTTGGTAAATTTGACATTAAAAAGATCTTGAAACCAATTAATAGGATTCCAGATTCTATTGACATGCTTTAAAATAGCTTGATTTTTATCGAATTGATGACCATGGAGAAAAAAATACGATCGGTTTCCAATTTTAATACCCTGTGCTTTACCAGATTTCTTATCTTTTTTAGGATAATGCCTATTGTAAATAACAAATTTTTTTCCATTATTTAAGATATCAAAATCACCCTTTCCTTCAAGTTCGCCCAAAGAATCATCATGGTTGCCAATTACATATATTTTGTCACAATTAATATTAGAAAGTAAATAAAAGGGCCTAACAAAATCTTTTATAATGTTATTTCTATCACCATTCTTTGGATTCCACAAATCCAAGATATCCCCTAAGAGAATTATTTTGTCAGGTTTTTTAATTGTTACCTCTTTATCCTTATATTTTATAATCTCAGGCTGTTTTTCCAAATCATGTATCCACTCAAGGAAATCACAAAAATCTTTATGATTACACTCCTCATTGCCTAAATGTACATCTGAGATAACTATATAAGCTTGCTCCATTTAAGAATCCATTAGATTACTGAAATAAATAATAATCTCAAGATTACTATTTGGTCATCCATTGTAATCTAATTAATGTTTTGAAACACTGAATTTATATAAATGGCACCATTAATTGAATCTAATGGCCGAAAAAATTAAAAAATACTTAAAAATTGCTTTTTATACTTTTCTGACCTTTTCTTTACTCACTTTTATATTCGGTTTTTTGATATTTTCAAATCCATTGTTCATGAATTTATTTGCGAATTCACTGATTAAATTTAATGATATTGATTCTGGCAAAGTAGATTTTCAAGCCTATTCAAAAGAAGAATTTGCAGCTGAATTTTTCAAGATTTCACTAACCCCAAAAGATGATTTTATAAAGCTCTTTGAAAGCCACTATGGGACAGAAAATAAAAAAGAAAGAATATTCATGATCACTTATGATATCCAGGATCCTAACGATAAGTCTAGGTATACAATTTACGGAATCAATAAGTACATGGATCTGGTCTATAAAAATACTAGGCAATTAGATTTCTCAGATCCAAAACACAAGAGAATTAAACTTCACAGATCTGAAGATGAACGACACACAGGAGAAAAGGGTTTCAAATGAATTTTAAAAAGATCACTTTTTGCCTGTGGCTAATTATTATTCTCGGAGGTATGATTACATACCTATTTTTTCCAGAAAAATTGAGCTTTTCATTCCTAGAAGAAACCGCTGCAAACTATCCTATTGAAACTCCTATAATTTATTATCTTCTTCTTTCATTTCAAGGAGTAGTATTTATGCCCTCACCACTTATACTTGTAGGAGCACTCATATTCAATCCAATAGAACTATTTGTAGTAAACATGGCCGGTGTAATGACCTCTGCTACAATAGTATATTATTTCTCAAAATACCTTGAATGCGACGTTTATCTTGAAACAAAGTACAGTAAATATACTCATAAAATAAAAGCCAAACTCATGGATAAAGAACTCCCTTTGATTGTTGGATGGAGTTTTTTTCCTATGGCTCCCACAAATTTGATCGTCTACATTGTGTCTAGCTTAAGAATAAATGTATTCAAATGTCTCCTTGGGGTTTTCATAGGAGAATCTATAATTAATGCTTTTTATATAATTACAGCAACGATGCTTATAAAAGGCAGTTTATCATAAGGCACTGCGTTAGTCTATGGGGAATAAAGATTATTTTCAAATACCTGAAACATTTTGGTAGTGTCGCGAATTTGCTGTAAATTCAAAGCTCATTTTTTATGTACTGAGTATAATTCCATCTCTCGATATTGGATTTTCAAACTACCAACTTTTTGAGATTTATGATTTTACATAAGAATCAGCACACTGCCAACATTTTTGCTTATTCATTTTATTCTTACGGCAGTTTGGATTAAATAAGCTTCTTTTTTGAAGGCTTGTGCACTCTCGTAATAATATCAATATCAATTAACTGATTTGTTTATCCCCTGTAGAATTACTACAAAACAACTAATCTCTCTAAGTTATATAATAAGGTGTATAAGAATAGTGTCGCAGTTTCTGTAAAATTGCAACAGGAACTAAAGCATCGAAAACATAGAGGTTTTCACACAAAAACTACGTATTGAAATTAGAATTTACAGAACTTTTGGCACACTACCAATATCAATGAAAGTTTATAAAAATTCAGTCAAAAGCAAGAATCTTTACGTCAAAATTCTCGAGATCCACAATTGGAACCCTTGCAGGGACGGGTACTAGATTTACACGTTTCTGGAACTCTGTCTGGTCCTGCCAAGTTCCAGAATTGACCAGAAGGACATTTTTATAACGCTGGACTCCCAGGGTGTGGACGTGACCTGTATGAATGATATCAGGCACAGGATCAATTATAAAATAGTCTTTCTTCTCAGGAGATATAGAGACCCTACTTCCATAGGTCGGAGCAAGATGCCTGCGTTTCAGCATCTCAAGGACTGCTCCGGCAGGTTCCTGATACGACACTCCAGAGACACTCGCTACAAGATCATCAATCGACCTGCCGTGGTAAATAAGAATTCGGACACCGTCAAGCTCTAGAAGAGCAGGATTACCAACGAAAATAATATTCTGAGGGAAGTATGCCTGAATACTTTCAGGTAGAGCAGGCTGGGGTTCTGCCTGGCGAACAGCATCGTGGTTACCTGGACTTATGATTACACGAATATGCCCGGGAATTTCTTTGAAGTATTCGGCAGCTTTCTTATATTGTTCGTAGACATCCAGAATATCCAGTTCCATTTCCTGGTCAGGATAAATTCCTATTCCGTCAACAATGTCTCCCGCAACAACAAGATAACGAATACTGGCCGCAAGCTCCCGCATACTCTCTGAATCCGATTCTCCTTTCAAAAAATCCAGAAAATCCAGCCAGGAATCTTCCAGAAACTGGGAACTGCCCACATGTACATCCGAAATCAGCACAGCTTTCCCATGACTTCCAGTTCTCCTTTGAACACTATTTGGGACATCTGGTTGTATTAGCTTTGTAGCGAGCATGAGGCTTCCATCATTGGTCACCGAGCCCGTTACCCCTATGACCTCATCAAGGAGAATTCTTGAAGCTAGTTCAAAGAGATCTTTATCGGAGTTACGTATGAGGACTGAAAAAGAACCTGTTGGATCCTCAAGAGAAAGAATCTTATGCCCGTTATTTGTGCTGCTGATGTCCGAAACCATGCCTATAATCGAGATTTCCTCAGAACCTCCATCTCCTCCACGGCGAAAGCTTCTTCTTTTAATACTTTCGATGGGGCGTGAGTTGATTCTTCCCCGAATAATCTCAGAAAGCCTACTGTATCTATCCCTGAAACACTGTACAAACTGCATGTATTCCCCGACACAAGTGGAATGCCCTGTTATATCCGAAATTACAGTCACGGGATTTTTGCCCGGGTAATGCTTATACTCATCCCTTGAATCAGAAAATAGTTTCCTGCCAGAAATGGAGGAAGAGGACTCTGTCCTGAAAATCTGATTTGAAGGAGAGGAGGGAAGAGAATTACCATGCCCGAAAAAGGAAGAAGCTGACCTGTTTACAGTCTGTGAAGAATGAGAGGAGAAAGTGGAAGGCTCTGCCTTTACTGAAGGAAGAGGGTTGGAAACAAGATAAGAAGCCGAAACTTCCTCAGATAAAATAGTATCTGATTGAGTATCCGGAGTATCCAAAGTATTTGGAGATGGTTCATAAGCCTTGTCTGGAACCATATCCTGAATTGAAATAGAATCAGAAAAAGAGTCTTGAGATGATTTTAGAATCGGGTCAGGAGATGCAATGGCAATATCAGGCTCTGAGGAAAGAGCAGACTCTGAGAGAGAATTGGGTACTGAAAAGGAATCAGGTTTAGAAGATGGATTGTCTGATCTTGAAGGAAGTGTGGAAGCCCTAGAAAGATATTCCCTTTCCTCTGGAGAGAGAGGATATGTTTTATTTGAAACCAGATTCCCTGCTGAAGTTTCTAAACCAAGATTTTTTTCATTCTCTACGTAAGTCAGCTTTGAAGCCTTTCCGTAAGTAGCAAAGCCTTCAAGATCTATATTTTCTGTCCCTATGACAATAATGGAGTCATTTACAGTTGAAAGGACATATTTGAGAAGGTCTTCGGGAAAATTACTGGAATAAATAAGTTCTACGGCTTCAGGACTGATCTGGTACTCTTTTTCCATAACAGCCCTTATAATATCCTTTCTCTCCATAATTCCAACCTGACCTTTCTAAACTGACATGAGCTCTTCCAAGTATTTTGTGCCTGTCTGACATCAAACCGAATTTCACTTCGGACCTGGAAAGGCTAAAGCAAAAGCCTGCTTAAAATATAAAAACTGATAAGATACGAAGCTAATATGGCAAATTTAAATTGTTACTATAAAGAAGATTTTCATGAAGCTTTGTGTGTTTCGATAGAATACTTATAGTTATTAATTCCTATCTATTGTAGAACGGAGTCCATCCTATAGATTCTAATAACTAATCTTAATTTCTACTAATTCCTATTTAATATAGAGTGAATTTGATTATGATTTGTTAAAGAATATTATATAATTAGTAGTATAGTTTTTTATAATAAAGGATGAATATTAAATAGTGGATGAGCCAATGAATATTAATATAGAATAAAAACAAATCCTCAGTGAATATACTTAGAAGAATAAATAGACTAATCTTTGACTAACTTTATATAAGTCAGAACAGTAGAATGTAGAATTGTAAATAGTCCTAAGGCTGCATTATATAGTTTCAAGGATTTATTATAACCCTGAAATCACAATAAGCAAATTAAATAAAGCTTCGAGTTGAAGAAAACCGGATGAAGTAATAATGATGCAGCATCCTACAAGAATAAAATAAAAATAATAAAGGCTGATTATGAGCGGAATTAATAAGGAAAACAGTGTCCAGGGACAGGAAAATGCCTGGGTTTCCCTTGGAAAGGACTTGATGTCTGTCGTAGCTGTCCTGATCATTTTTATGGTTCTTTCCAAGCTAGTATTCGGACTCTGGACTCCTATGGTTGCGGTGGAGTCAGGGAGTATGGAACCGCATATGCAGATAGGAGATATTATTTTCATTAAAAGTATTGATAAAGCAAATATTACCACGTACGAGGAAGGAAAAAAGACAGGATATAAGTCTTTTCAAAATTATGGAGACGTAATTCTTTATCACCCATACGGGGAGCAAGGAGTAACCCCGATAATTCATAGAGCTATGTACAGAGTAGAAGCTGGAGAGCCTATGTGGGAGAACGGTCCTATTGCTCCATATTCTGGCTATATCACCAAAGGAGACAATGTTGTAACCAACCAACATTTTGATCAAGAAGGACAGATAAGCTATGAAATGCCTGTAAAAGACGAATGGATTATAGGAACTGCGCAATATAGGATTCCTTATCTGGGGTATGTTAGGCTGTTGTTCTCATGAGTAAGGTCTTTATGACCTCTCAACTTCTCGTTATAAATACCTGAGCCACTTTCTTTATTAATCCTTTCGAGCATCTTGCTCTTTATTTTCTTGTTTTTACTTTCAGGTTCGTGAATTTTATTTTTAGGACAATATTTAAATAATCGTTTTTTAATTAATTATTCGATTTTTTACAAGAAAATTATGTGATTTTTGGTTTCAGTGGAAGAGCAAAATTCTTAATAAATCACAAAGAGCCTAGTAAATCAAATGAAACTTAATAAATTAAAAATTGGCAAGACAGAAATACCTGGAAATCTGCTTCTAGCGCCTATGGCAGACGTGACAAACCTGGCTTTCAGGTTGCTTTGCAGGCAAAATGGAGCTGACCTTACTTATACTGAAATGATCAGTGCAGATGCCTTGCTCAACGAAAACCGAAAATTACTTCTCAAAGGATTGAGTTCCCCTGAAGACCGACCTTTTGGAGTTCAGCTCGTAGGGAGCTCACCTGAGAAGTTAAGGGAAGCTGCACTCTTTATTGAAGACGAGTACAGGCCTGAAATTATCGACGTTAACATGGGCTGTCCTGCACAGCGCATTACGGGGGTAGGATGTGGTTCCTCCCTTCTCAACTCCAAAACGCTTGTATATGAGCTAATTTCCGAGATGACAGATGTTCTAAGAACTCCTGTAACTGCAAAGATCCGCATTCTGAAAAAGGACGAAAAAACTCTTGAGATTGCGCACCTGATTGAAAAGGCTGGAGCTTCGGCCCTGACCGTGCATGGCAGGACTGCAGAGCAGATGTACTCCGGCAGTTCGGACCTTACAGCGATTAGAGCAGTCAAACAAGAACTTTCAATTCCAGTGATTGCAAACGGGGATATAAGGGACGAAGAGTCTGCCGAAAACACCCTTGAGTTTACAGACTGTGATGGGCTTATGATAGGACGTGCAGCAATGGGAAATCCCTTTATCTTTAAAAGGATAAGGCACTATCTGGAAACTGGGGAAAAGTTGGAAGTTGATAGGCAGGCTCGGCAATTGAGGGATTTTAATAATTATATTGCCTTACTTGAAAAGCATGATCTCTATACATCCACAAACCTAAGAATGCATGCTCATTGGTTTACAAAAGGGTTACACGGCTCGCGGCAGATTAGGGAAAAGATTAATAATCTGAAAGATGGAAAGGCCATGATCGAGTTAATAAGGAATTTCTCTACGGAAAAATATTAAAATGACCCATATTTTTTGAAGAACTATTCGTTTACAACATAAATGTGACAAACCACGAGCATGAGACAGGTTAACCTGAAACCAACAAATATAATACACCAAAAAAATAATTTTAGATTAGAAATATATAGAACGAATTTTTTGATTTTCACCGAAAAACTAATAATATTCTACACAATTATCCATGAACTATCAGGCACAAAACAGCGTGAACCTAGAATTGAAAATAAACGCTCTTAATACTAACAAAAACTCGATGGTACGAAAGAAATTTAAGTTAACAATTAACCACCAAGACTTGGATTTCTGAATCTGCTTGTAATAATAAAAGTGCCTGAAGGAAGAGTCAGATGCTAATTTGCATCTGATAAGCTAATAAATTGAGTGATATCAGGTTAATTCGATCCGATTAATATTTGATTAATATCGATCACTAGCAGTGTGCCGGACAACTAATTAAGGCTTGCCAAACAGACTGCCGAGAACAGCAAAAATACATAAAAACACTAAAAAACGTTAGATAAAACCGCATTAAAAAGGAGAATCCAGATGAAGGAAATCAGAATACACGGTCGAGGAGGCCAGGGTTCTGTTACCGCGGCTGAAATGCTTTCCGTTGCAGCTTTTGAAGATGGAAAGTTTAGCCAAGCTTTCCCCGCTTTTGGGGTTGAGCGCAGAGGTGCCCCAGTGCAGGCATTCACAAGAATTAGTAATAATCCTATCAGGCTTCGAAGCCAGATTTATACTCCGGATTATGTTATTGTTCAGGATGCTACCCTGCTTGAAACTGTTGACGTTGCAAGTGGAATAAAAGATGACGGGATAATTATTGTTAATACAACCGAAAAGCCAGAAAGCCTGAATCTCAATACAAAAGCCAAGGTCATGACCGTGGACGCTACGAAGGTGGCAATGGACATTATAGGGATTCCTATTGTAAACACCGTCCTTCTTGGTGCTTTTGCGGGTGCAACAGGAGAAATCAATGTTGAGTCAATCCAACATGCAATAAAGGCTCGTTTTCCAGGAAAAGTCGGAGAAAAGAATTCAAATGCAATCCAGAAGGCCTACAAGCTTATTAGGGGGGAAGAAGCGTGAGTAACGGATCTGAAGAAAATTTAAATATTTCACGCTGCAGAGTCTGTAAACCTGGTTCTACCCTTAAAAATAAAACAGGAGGCTGGAGGAACTTCCGTCCTGTTTATATTTATGAAAAGTGTACCAAGTGCGGCATCTGCGAACTTGTCTGCCCTGATATGTCTGTCAAACCCAGGGAAGACGGCTTTTTTGAATATGATTATGATTACTGTAAAGGTTGTGGTGTCTGTGCAAATGAGTGTCCTGCAGATGCAATTGAAATGATTCTGGAGGAGAAATAATGATTAACCCAGCTCACAAGAAAAAAATGGTAGTTGTGGAAGGTTCCTATGCTGTGGCTCATTCCGCAAAGATCTGCCGTCCAAACGTTATTTCAGCTTACCCAATTACTCCCCAGACACATATTGTTGAAGATCTATCCCAGTTCATAGCAGACGGGGAAATCCCTAACTGTGAGTATATTAATGTGGAAGCCGAGTTCTCGGCAATTTCTGCCCTCATAGGAGCATCAGCAGTAGGCGCAAGGACCTATTCAGCTACAACCTCTCAGGGACTTTTGCTCATGCATGAGGCACTTTTTAACACTGCAGGTATGAGGCTTCCAGTTATAATGACAGTGGCAAATCGAGCAATTAGTGCTCCAATCAATATCTGGAACGATCATCAGGACGCAATTGCGCAGAGGGATACAGGCTGGATGCAGCTCTATGTAGAAGATGTCCAAGAAGCAGCTGACACCTTGCCCCAGATCTACAAGATTGCAGAAGACAATGAAATCATGCTTCCAGGTATGGTCTGCATGGACGGTTTTATCCTGTCTCATGTTTATGAGCCTGTTGTCCTGCTCGAACAGGAACTGACCGATGATTTCCTTCCGCCCTTCCAGCCAGCAGATATTCTTGACCCTGAAGACCCCAAGACCTTCGGAGCCTTTGCATCCCCAGATACTTATGAGGAGTTCAGGTATCTCCATGAACAGGCCATGCAGAAAGCTCTTCCGAAAATCGAAGCCGTGGCAAAGGAGTTTGAAGAAGTCTTTGGCAGATACCACGGGGGACTTATTGACGGATACATGCTTGATGATGCCGAAATTGTTATCATGTCTATGGGATCTATTCTCGGGACTATTAAGGATGTTGTTGATGAGTACAGGGCAAGAGGAGAAAAGATCGGAGTCTTAAAAGTTAGATCCTTTAGACCTTTCCCGAAAGAGCAGATTAGAGAAGCTATTAAGAATGCACATGTAGTTGTCATACTTGACAAGAATATCTCCATAGGTACAAACGAAGGGGCTCTCTTTACCGAAACAAAGTCCTGCCTCTATAACAGTAAAATCCGTATACCAGTTGTAGGCTATACAGTTGGACATGGTGGCCGTGACATTCGTGTGGAAAATATTGAAAAGATAATTGAAGAAACCAAGAAAGTTGCAAAGTCTGGAATTGAAGTTGAAAGCCAATTCCTGGATCTCAAGGAGGAATTGCTGTGAGCAAAACCACCCTAAAAACATACATTAGCTCTGGACACAGTGGCTGTGCAGGCTGCTGTGATGCTTTTGCTGCAAAATTCACACTTATGGGCGCAGGCCCAAATACAATTATAGTTAATCCTACAGGCTGCCTAGAGGTAATGTCTACGCCTTTTCCAACGTCTTCCTGGCAGGTGCCGTGGATTCACTCCCTCTTTGAAAACGCAGGTGCAGTGGCTTCAGGTGTGGAAGCTGGATTAAAAGCTCTTGGCAAAAAGAACGATACCAAGATTGTAGCAATTGGAGGCGACGGTTCGACTATGGACATAGGAATTGGTGCCATTTCAGGTGCTTTCGAAAGAGGACATGATTTTACCTATGTCTGCATGGATAATGAAGCCTACATGAACACCGGAATTCAGCGCAGTAGTGCAACTCCTTTCGATGCGAGTACAACAACCAGTCCAGCCGGAAAAGTTTCCTTTGGAAATCCACGCCCCAAAAAGAACATGCCTGCTATCATGGCAGCCCACGGATCTCCTTATGTGGCCACAACTTCTATAGGTTTTCCAAGAGACATGATTCGAAAGGTCAAGAAGGCAACTGAAATCGTAGGCCCTACATATATTCACGCTCATGCTCCCTGTACAACAGGCTGGGGCTTTGATACATCTAAGACATTGGAAATCGCTAAGCTCGCAGTTGAGACCTGCCTCTGGCCAATGTATGAGATGGAAAATGGAGAAATTACCCAGGTCAGAAAGGTTAAGGATCCAAAGCCAGTTGAGGAATACCTTAGGACTCAGAAAAGGTTCAAACATCTCTTCACCATGAAAGGTGGAGACGAAGAAATAAAGAAAATCCAGGCTATTGCAGACTGGAATATAAAACACTTCGAACTTCAGTGAAAAGCTGAAGTTTTACTTTTTTAATTTTATTTTTGATTTTCCTCTTTTGATCTTATTTTTTTGCTTTTTTGATGTTGAACTTCGTTTTAGATAGGATATTCATTCTTAATCTCTCTATTGTGAATATTTGAATACTGACTTTTGCCTACTTCTACTAAGAAACAAGAATATATCGATATATTTAAAATTCTTAGGTTTTAAATGACAAATAAGATCAAGAGTAATATTAAAAACAGTTTTTTTCTGAGAAGGATTCCATAAATGACTAATCTGAGTCTTCCGATGCAAAAGGTAACTGAATCTGGTTCTCAATTAGTCTCAACTCCGAAATAGAATACAACAAAACACAGAAAAGAATGCTGGACAAAAATCTCGATTTAGAAACCGAGATTTTTGATCAAATTATTGAATTAAATGAGATTTCAGAACAGCAGGGAAAAGAAATAGCAGAAAATGTTGATCTGCGTTGGAATAAAATTAAATTCAATAAGACCGTAGGCTCAATTTTCATGCCTTTAGCTGAAATGAATAGAAGATTTAAAGAGTGTACTTCTGACGAAAAATCTGCTTTAAGAGCTGTCAAAAAGCTTTACATTTGCGGTGTTTATAACGAACACCAAATTTTTCAACTGGATCAAGTTTAGAAAGTTTCTAAGAACGAAGGTATAAAGAAAGAAAAATATCAGTGGGAAGAACTTATCGAAAAACTGTGTGAAAAAGAGTTTACGAAAATAAAAGAAAAAGATATAGATAAAATCTAGGCAGAAGAAGCTTATCTTGAGGATATTGTGGAATTAAACCACTCTGAACTTTCTGTTTTTGAAGAATTGATATCGATTTTTGCAGAAACTCCAGAAGAATTATTCAAAACAGGAAATCGAGAATATGAAATTGGCTCTGTAAAACCCAAAGCAAGCTACATAACAATCGCGATCAAAGCATATCGAGAAGCTCTGAAAATCACAACTGTAGAAAAGTTTCCAATGGATTATGCGATAGCCCAGAACAATATTGGAACTGCATGCAGGACACTGGCAAAAGTAGAAGAAAGGGCACTAAACTGCAAGAAAGCAATAGGTGCTTATAAAAATGCTCTGAGAATATACACAGAAGATTCATATCAAGAATATAACAAAATAGTTGCAGGCAACATCGAGAAGTTAACTAATTTTTGTAAAATGAATGAAATCAAACTATGAAACTTTGTCGGATAACGAAAATAAAAAAGACTCCGATACTGAATAATATAGGCATCTGTTTTTAAATGCCGTTTTTTAGTACCGTTTTTCAATAATTCGTTTTTTAACTGCTACTTTAAAAATACCGTTTTTCGAACACCGTTTTTAAAGCTTTCGTTTTTCGCATGCCGTTTTTCATGTACCGTTTTTAAAGCTTGTGTTTTTGAACGCCGTTTTTTATGTATCGTTTTTTAAGGACACCGTTTTTCACAGATGCCTTGCAATTCAGATAGCTTTTTGTTATATAAAACTAGGGATGTACTGAAAAATAAATATAAATACTTAGAAGTACTGAAAAATAAAGAAAAAGTTGAGATTTAAATTGGGAAAAAACTTTCTTTTGCATGTGATTAAATTTAGACTTAGAAGCAGAGCCTTAATTCTTAAAATGAGATTTATTAAAGTTTTTAGACTTATTAGAGTTATCAAGATCTCTAGAGTATAAGAGAAGGAGTCTGGCTTAAATCTTAATAAAAAGAGAAATATAAAAAAATGGAATTACCAAAGCTATCACAGATCAACTAACGGTAACTGTCTTCTAAGATCAGGCAAATATCCTTCTCTGTGAAGGGCTATTTTGTAATCACTTATTGCTCTGCACAGTTTATTAGTATATTTTATACAGTCAGTCCCGACATTTCCCTTAAAAAGTACCTTTTCGGTTTTCTCAACGAACTCGGGATAGGTAAATAACAGCTCTTCTTTAGTGTGAAGGAACAGAGCTGTAAAATCTCTGTGAATACCCATGCTTCTTTTAAGCAGTTCAACGTTTAGATGGTCTTCAGATAGATAGGAATTAAATTTTACAAAAGTATGGAAATCCGCGATATTCTGATTTAAGGAGTTCAGAATTGAGTATAGCACGTTATCGGTCTCCGGAAGGGGGATATCCGGAAGATCTAGGTATTCTCCATCAAAAGTTTCGTTTTCTTTCACATTTTGGTCCCGGGTTGTATCATGGTCCATTTTATCACCTAGTGTGACATTTTGTTTTTGTAGACAGTCTGGTAGTTCCCGTTTCATATACGGGTTCAGTCACTTGCTTTGAGGTGGCTTTCAGATACACTTACTGGATTGTCTTAGGGTGGCTCCAAATAAATCCATTGTGTTTAATTTGTCGGCGTATCCGAACGCTTCCCCACTCGAAGCGGTTGTACGCACACGGGTTAGATGCTTCAGATTCCGTTTTTCCTTTACGAATCCAGCCTGAGAGGTTTGGTCCGGAATTCTATAAAATGAAATCAATTAAACGTTTAGGCTCTTGCATCTCACCATATATAAAATTATGTCTTAATAAAACAGAATAAATATAATTATATATAAATAAGGTATAAAGACTATAAAAGAGGATTTCAGAGGTCTCTTAAATCCCTGAGATTCTTCTATTCTCAAGTATCTCTATCCCAATGGCCGCAAGTCCATATACAAGGCTCAGTACTAGAATGATCGTTGCATCGGATGAAACATCCAGAGCATATGAAAGACCTATTCCGTGACGCTGATCACAGTTCCGAAGGATATGGAAATCAGCATCATTTGCTTCAAGTTATGAGTAAATTTGCGACTCACGGAAGCAGGAATGGTAAGAAGGGCGATTACAAGGATAATACCCACGACTTTAATAAGAACCACAATTGTCAGAGCAATAATATAGAGTAGGAAAAGATAAAGCTTCTCTGTAGGAAGGCTCTGTACTGTCGTAAATTCTTCGTCAAAACAAAGAGCCAGAAATTCCTTATAAGATAAGTAAACTGCACCAATTATTAATAAATCAATACCAAATTTTGGAATATACTCAAATTTTTGAGTTATTATCAGGATTTTTTGGTGTAAGCCCAAATATATCTCGAAGCTTACTCACAGCTTTATGCAAAGCAAAGCCTATTAACACTTCATTAGTGTTCTATTAACGTATCGTTAGCACTTAAAGCGTTTAATTGGCATTTAAGCACTTAATATCACTTTAGTGCTTCATTTAGCATTTCGTTTAGTACTTCACTTATTCCGGTATTAGTGATGATTTTCTTCATGCAGGCATTCCTCATGACTTATTTCTCCGCATACACCGAACATCGGGTGACCCATTGAGTTGCAAATTTTGTCTACGGCATCCCTGGAAACAAAAGCCTCAAAGCGCGAAACTTCACCACATGCTTCTTCCGACGAAAGGCCGTAATGGGTTAAAAGAAGACTGAGGATCCTATGCCTTCGGATGAGAAATTGCGTATATGCCTCACCCAGTTCCGTCAAATTCACACCCCTGTAAGGAACATGATTCAGATAGCCAGCGCTTGCAAGCTCGTTTAAGGTTTTGGTTGTGGTTGAAGGGTCTACCTTCAGGCCTGATGAGATCTCTGTAGTTTTTACAGTGCCCCCCTTCTCAAAAATTAACTTAAGATAATCTACCTTTCTCGGAGAGAGTTCAAGGCCCGTAAATTCAGGATAAATTTGCTCATTCATATGGATAAATATAAAAAACTGATATTTATTTTTTGCCAGATACCAAATTATGAAATTATAATTGCACTGTAGCAAAATTAATAGAGTAGGAAAAATCTCAAAAGAATAAAATCAAAAAATTAAGTAAGAAAATAGAATACAGAAAACCTTCGAAAAGAAAGGCCTATAGTTTCAAACTTTTCCAGATTTTGAAATAAAGTTAATCTGCAATGGAAGTAGAAATTGCGATAAGAAGTTCCAGGATAAAAAGATTGTCCGCACTAGCCGATAGCTCTTCCACTACAGAGATGATAACAGGTGAAGGATAGACAAAGTTAAATGAGGCAACAGCTTCAAGTGCAAGGGATGTTGCAGTGGAAATGAAGGGGTTATCGATTCTGGCAGCCAACTCTTTAGCTATTGGAACAAAGATAACATAAGCAAGAATGTAACACGTAAGGGGCACAGAGAAAAGAACAGAAAATAGCTTCAAGTTTAAGTATTTTTTAGTGACAAGGCGGTTCAATGAGTTTAAACATTATCTTTTAGAGAGAAAGAGTTCACTTAGTTTAAAAACCTTCTTTAGTAGAGGACAGTTTATTCAGTTTAAATATTCTCTTCAGGAGAAGATAGCTCGCGAAATTCTTCGATTTCTTCTTCTCCAAGTACTCTTGCCAGATTAAGAAGAATAAGAAGCCTGTTGCCGGTTTTTCCGACGCCGGTTAGATATTCTGTATTAATTTTCGATTTGATCATCTCAGGGGTCGGTTCAATTGAAGATAGAGGCAAACGCATGACTTCCTTTGCAGAATTTACAATCATTCCGATAACTGCATCTTTGACTTCCACTATGATAATTCTGGAAAGAGTGTCAGTCTCTTTAGAAGGAAAGCCAAGACGTTTATTAAGGTCTATTACTACGAGGATTTTTCCCCGTAGGTTAATGAGCCCTTTTATGCATTCTGGAGCTTGTGGAATGCGGGTGATTCTTGGAATCGGAATAACTTCGGAAACCTGCGTGATATCTACTCCAAACTCTTCACCTGAGAGATCAAAAATCACTAAATGGAGATTTTCTTCCGAGAACCTTGAGTTCTCTTCTAATGTTTCTTCAAACATTTGAATTCCTCAAATCAACCCAGAAATTTTAATTTGCTTTATTTTCTGACACTTCTTTTGAGTTACTAAGCCTGAATTTTTCCGTAGCTTTTCTCATACTTTCCCCGAGCAAAGAAAGATCACTAGCCATACTGGCAAGTTCTGACATTGAAGAGCTCTGCTCTTCGAGAGCCGCAGCAGTTTCCTGGGTTCCTGCAGCAGACTGTTCCGAAATTGAAGAAATATCCTCCAGGGTGGAAGTGATTTCTTCAATTGATGCGGACTGCTCTTCTGTAGCCGATGCAACATCTTCTATCATATTTGTGATCTCATTGATTGTAGGAATGATTCCTGCAACCATTTCAACCGCATTACTAACAGACAGTGAACCGACCTGAACATCTTTTCTACTGGCTTCTATACTTTCCACGGTTTCACTGATACTGCTTCTTATTTCATCGATTAGCTTCGAAATGTTATTAGCAGAGCGGCTGGATTCATCAGCAAGTTTTCGGACTTCATCGGCTACAACAGAGAAACCCCGACCGTGTTCTCCAGCGCGGGCTGCCTCAATTGCAGCGTTTAGCGCAAGCATATTTGTTTGGTCCGCAATTCTGGTAATAAGAGTCACAATTTCATTGATTTGTTGGGATTTGGAGTCCAGCTCCATTATTACTTTCTCAGTTTCATCAACAGAAGAGCGAATAAGGTCCATTTTTAACAGGGTTTCTCTTGAAGTATCTTCAATGTTACTGACAGTATTATTGACAAGGTTCGTGTTTTTAGAAACTTTCTGAGTATTATCTGCAATTTCCTGGATATTATGGGTCATATCTTGCATCGCATGAGTTATGTCAACTATTTTTGTACTCTGTATTTCTGCTCCATTTGAAATTCCAGCTGCGGTATCAGAAATTTTTCTTGAAGCTGAAGCTACTTCCTCAGAAGAAGCAGACATTTCTTCTGAAAGTGTAGAAAGGCGAATCGAACTTTCCTGGATATTTATAAGTAAGCTACGAAGATTCTCAGCCATTAGTTTAAAAGCTTCTGAAAGTTGAGAGATTTCACTTCTCGAATTTCCCTTGATCTCAACAGTAAGGTCTCCTTTGGAAATTCTGTCGACCGCTTCAAGTAGTTCATAAATGGGTTTTTTATAAAGGTTTAAAATTACAACAACAAGTAAAGCCCCGATAAGTATCGAAAGAAGAGTAACGAGAAAGATCTTATCCATAGAATCTACTATCAGGGTGTCAAGTTTCTGTTTTTGATCACTGCTGGCAGCTTCAGCGTCTCCTTTAACCTGTGCAGCTATGATTGCCATGTTTTTCACTTCAGTTGCCTTTTTATCTTTAAGAACTTTCAGGCGATCAAAGTCAGTCTGGATCTCTGTGGCATTGTTAATTATTGTATTACCACGCTCAAGGTTTTCAGGCCTCGCCAACTGTTCATCCAGATTCTTGGTAACTTCAATTGTATCTCCCATTAGCCGATAAAAATTTTCCGCATAATGATCTTCGGGAGTAATTATATAATTCTGGTATTCGTTTTGAGCTTTCATCGCTAGTATGCTGATTTTCTGGGCTTCCTGAGCATTGGATAACTTTTGCTGGAGAATTTCACCTGAAGAGCCATTTTTTGCATATTCTTGGTATTGAAGCATCTGATCCTGGTAAACCTCATCGGCTTTTTGCAAAATAAGCTCGCCTTTTGAGACTATCTCGGTTCTCAGAGCTATTTCTTCGTTATCTGCTCCAACATAGCTGTCAAAACTTTCTTTAAATTTACTAGAATTTCCTAAAATAGAGTCCATCCGTCCCTGATTTACAGGATCAAGATAGCCAAGATAGATTTCTTTGGATATAGCTGCTTGTGTAGGCACAAGATCAAGATGATCATAAGTATCTTTCTTATAAGCAGGATCGCCATGAATAACATAACTTTCCTGGGCTTCCAGAGCTCCCTGCATATTACTAGTGATAAAGGTCATGTTTTGAATGGCTCGGCTCTTTTTTTCAACATCGTTCATACCCTGATAGCCGGTGTACCCAACAAAAAAAATCAAAACGAGGAGAAGAGCAAACCCTATCATTACATGCCCTATTTTCGTGTTTTTAGACATCTTTCTCACTCTTGCCTCCAGCTTCTCCGTCTCTACACTACTTCTATCTGCAATTGAACTATTAACCTGTCAACTGTATCCACGAAGGAAAAAATAAATGGACTAAAATGTCTCTGTGGAATTGCCTGAACCTCTTAACCAATTATTTATGAAATCTATTTGAAAATTGATAAATTTTCGAATTCTTAAAAAATAAAAATCCAATAAAAAATAATTCTTAGTATTTCTTGAGTTGTATATCCTTTTGTCTTTAAGATTCTGCTGTTGTAAGAAAGTTTTCAATCTGCGAGCCAAAATCACCAAAGTTTATAGGTTTGGCAAGAACAGCATAACAACCAGCCTTAAGGAACTTCTCTTTACTTTCAGGATCAGAGTGACCTGTGACTGCAACTATCTTTATATTCTGGGTTTCAGGATTAATTTTGATTCTTTGAAGCAATTCAAGACCATTCATTTTCGGAAGTTCCATATCAAGCAATACTAGATCAAAATTCGTTTTATTGAGAATTTCGAGGGCTTCCAAGCCATTTTTCGCCTTTTTCGGCTTATATCCAAAGGACTTAAGTAAGTCTACTTCGGCCGTCAGGTTAAGTATATTATCTTCAACAATTAGAATTTCAGACACTCAAATCTACTCCTAGGGACTGCTTGAAGATTCTTCAAACAGGATTTTTTGTAACCAAGCTTTTTTGTAAGCGATATTATTTCAAAGAAGTTTTAGATAACAAACCTCTCTGGAACATATGAAATAATAAAACATGAAATGAACTCTTCTTTTTATCTTCGGCAAATATATTTAAGACCACAAATTGTGCCGGAATCAGTTTCTCAATTTATTGAGTAATATATGAAGTGCAAGAGAATATAAATTTATTTGTTAACTTTAGAGTCATATTTTTAATATATAAACAGCGATAAAAATAAGAGATTAAGCTTAGGTATCATTTTAGGGGATATTATATTGGTAAAAAAGATTTTGAAGTAATGCTAGATTAAGATTAAAACAAAAATGGTAGCATTTTTATTTTCCAACGTCAGTATTATCAATGCTTTTATTAAAGTCTACAGATCAAAATCAGATCTCGGCTGAATGATAATAAATAATCATAATTTATCTAAACAGTTTGTTAACGTATCAATTAGAGAGATTATTTAAATAAATATTAAACTCTATAATTTAATAAAGATAATTAAAAAAGTTTAATATAGTAAGTTCCGCATATATTTTTTTACATAATTTAGATAGCTTGGCTTTAACAAGGAAACTTGCGCTGATTATATTTGTTAACTTTAAGTAACTTCTCGATTGAGGTCCTTCGACTCATAGCATTAATTTATGAAGCATATACAGGCTAAAAGACAGAATTCGGCATAGATAGGGATAAGGCATCGAAATATTCTAAAAAATAAGTGTAAAAATTATCCGATATTGTCACTTTTTCAAGAAAGAAGGAAGGGAAATGCATGGCAAGAGTTATGATCGTGGATGATGCCGAATTTATGAGGATGATAATTAGAGATATTCTTCTAATGCATGGACATGAAGTGGTTGCTGAAATCAGTGATGGAGAAGAGGCAATTCAAACATATCTCGAAATAAAGCCTGATATTGTGTTAATGGATATAATTATGCCCAATATGGATGGAAAAGAAGCATTGCAAAAACTTCTTACTATGGACCCTGAGGCAAAGGTAATAATGTGCTCCTCTCTTGGGCAGCAAGCCCTTTTAACAGAATCAATGAAGATAGGTGCTATGGGTTTTATAGTAAAACCTTTTGAACCTGATGGAATGTTGGACGTAATAAAAAAAATTGCGGAGCCAAACTAAACCGATTTGAACCGCCTGCTAACCGTTAGATCAGGCCATTATTAAGAACCTATCCGAAAAGTCAGTAATGCATGTTAAAAAGTCACAATAGATCTACACTATTAGAGTATTCGTTCCGGTTTTTTCATATTGCATTTTGTAAAAGTTATAGCAAGTAATCACTTTTCGGATAGGCTCTAAATCAAACCAGGTTAAGTGAAGCTACATTAAAGCAAACTATATCAAATCATGTTATTTCTAAAAAAACAGGTTATTCCTAAAAAAATTATTAGATAAAACGATTAAAACGATTAAAACTAAATTCTACATTTATGAGGGAGTATCCGACTCCTGTTATGACGGTTTCAGCCCTCGGGGAGAGAGCCGAAGAGATCACGCTTACAGCTTTTGAAGAAAGAATTGGATTCAAAACAGTCATTAAAGCTTTTTTCAGGTTCATTGCCCAATTTACGACTCCAAAGCCCTTCCATAGTTTTGATTGGAATGAAGTGCCGATGGAGCGAATGGAGTTGAACAAGTAAAAAGCTGAATAAGCAAGCAAGTCGAGATTAAACAGAACCGAGTCTGAGAGTAAATCTAGAATTCAGTTAGGGATTGGATTTTGTATTAAGATATCATTCGAAAAAGGAAAAATCAGAACCTCCAGAAAAGCAGGGAAAATTATGGATATGTCAAAATATATGAGCATTTTTAGGGCAGAGTCTGAGAAATACATCAGAGAGTTGAGCGATTCCCTGCTGGTACTTGAGAATGATCCAGAAAATACGGAACAAACGGATGCGTTATTTCGTACAGCTCATACATTTAAAGGTATGGCTGCAACTATGGGGTTCAAACAAATTGTTGAGTTAACGCATGAAATGGAGAGTTTGATAGATAAGCTGCGCACACGTCAAATTGTACTTAATTCTTCTTTGATTGATACTCTCTTCGTATGTGTGGACGCCCTTGAGGCACTTGTAGAAAATGCCTGTGGAAATGAGGGAGATGGACCCGAAAAAAGAAAAAAACATACAGATAATAAACGCGAATCCTATTCCGATGTCTGCGAGGTGCTAAGAACTTTAAGGGACGCAAACGAGTCTTTTGACAAGGATTCCATTCAAAAAAATAGTAAAGAAAAGAGTAAAACAGAAAATAGTAAAGAAAAAGACAGTGGAGGAGAAGAATATGAAGAAAAAGACAGTGAAAGGGAAGAAAGTAGAGAAAAAGATGGCAAAATAAAGGATGATGGAAAAAAATACGTTAGAGAAAATGAAGTTTCAAGGATAGAAGAGATTAATAAAGTTGAGAAATTTTCAAAGGAAATTTATCAACCAAAGACTGAAGGAAAAATTTCTGCATCTCCAAAATCAAACCCTAAAGTAAAAACTATACATAGCTCAAGAATCAGTACCGAACAGATTGATAAATTGATGAATCTTGTAGGCGAGCTTGTAATTAACCGAAGTAGAATATACGAGCTTACAGGCAATATACAATCCAAAGAGCTTGAAGTTGCACTTTTAGAGTTTCATAAATTAACAAAAGAACTGCAAGATGAGGTAATTAAGGCAAGAATGGTACCTTTGGACCATATTACCTATATTTATCCCAGAATGGTAAGAGATCTTTCACGAGTACAAAATAAAAAAATAGATATTATAATTAAAGGGAAAGAAATTAAATTCGACAGAACTGTTCTCGAAGAAATCGGTGATTCTCTGGTGCACCTGTTAAGAAACGCTGTAGACCATGGAATTGAAACTCCAGAGAGACGTGTGGAAATTGGAAAAAAAGAGACTGGCAATATACTGATTACAGCTTCAAGACAAGATAATTTTGCCCTTATTGAAATTGAAGATGACGGATGTGGAATAAATACTAAAGAAGTTAAAGAAATTGCATTAAAGAAGGGAATTATCTCAAAAGAATGCGCGGAGCAGCTTCAAGAAAGGGAAGCAATGCAACTGATCTTTACTCCAGGTCTCAGTACCTCTGACAGCATTACCGATATATCGGGAAGAGGGATTGGAATGGACATAGTAAAAAACAGAATTGAGCGCCTTGGAGGATCCGTAAAAATTGAGTCGAAGTCTGGACTTGGCTCCAGATTCGAATTAAAACTTCCTCTAACCATTGCGGTTTATCAGGCCATGCTAGTAAGAGTCGGGAAGGAAAAATATGCAATTCCCTTCACAAGTATAATAAAGAGTATCGAAGTCAGCCCGCAAGAAATTAAGCATATAGAGAGACAAGAAATTGTTTTAATAGATAATAAAATTCTTCCACTTCTTAGATTGAGAAGGCTTTTTCAGCTGCCTGATAAGGACGAGAATAATATTGTGGACAAGAATAACATTTTCGTAGTTATAGTTGAGAAGTACGGACAATATATTGGAATGATTGTGGATGAGCTTCTTGGAAAACAGGAAGTAATAGTTAAGAATTTCAAAAGCAAGCTCCTTGACAATACTAGAGGATTTGCAGGAGCAACAATTCTGGGTGACGGAAACGTTACTTTGATTATTGATGTTAACTCCCTTATTTTAAACGTATAAAATTGACAAATGATCCATAAATGGACGAATTATGTAAAAGGGAGATAAATTGTTAGAATAAAAAAATGAAATACTTAAATAAAAATATTTTATAAGAAAATACCGCCTGGGTGAAATGCTGCCGGTGAAGAAATGAATAACCACTCATTTAGAAAAGCAAGGGATAATGAAATAAATAAAAAGATGAGTAAAGAAATAAAGGTAGGTCGAAACCTAGAGGAAGACCCGGGTTTTGAGCTATTAAAGAGAATTATTACTGGAAATACTGGCTTTAACTGTGAACATTACAAGGAAGCCCATTTCAGGCGTAGAATTAACGTGCGAGTTCGAGCCACCAATTCCGAGAGCTATGGAGCGTACCTGAAACTTTTGAAAAGAAATCCACAAGAATATGAATTTCTTGTTGACACCCTTACTGTAAACGTCAGTGAATTTTTCCGAAATCCTGAAACCTTCAAGATAATCGAAAATGAGATTATTCCTTTTATCGTTAAATATAGATCAGAGTCGTTAATCCGATCAATTCGGATCTGGAGTGCTGGTTGTGCGGCAGGAGAAGAAACTTATTCCCTTGCTATCCTGCTGCACAAGGCCCTGAAAACCAGCTTTGATAAGTATAGAATAAGAATTATAGGTACAGATATTGATGCCCAAAGTCTGGAAAAAGCCAGGAAGGGTGTTTACAGTGAAAATTCAGTTAAAAATCTTGATCTAAGCACAAAGGAACGTTATTTCTTGAAACAGAAAGATACCTATCAGGTAATAGACGAATTGAAGAGTATAACACAATTTAAACATTAAGATTTGATTTCAGATTCCATAATCGATCATTTTGATCTTATTGTCTGCCGAAATGTAATGATATATTTTAAAAAGGATATTCAGGAACAATTGCAGCTTAATTTTTATCAGGCTCTAGAAAAAGGAGGGTTTTTTGTAATAGGAAAGTCCGAAACACTGCTTGAAACTGCATCCAATCTCTTTAAACCTTATAATACAAGAGAGCGCCTATACATAAAAGAAATCTCAAGAAATATTTATTGAAGAAATTAAAAACCTAATGAATTTAAGTTAACACGAATTTGAGCTTCTACTCTGTTTAGAGCTTCTAATCTATTATCTTTTTGGTTGTTATTGAAGTTCTGTTGAGAAACATTTTGAACTTATAAAGTAATTTATTGTTTAAAAGTAAGTTATTTTTATCTCTTCACTTTTTCTCTGAAAAATTATATATTTGATATAAATATTATAATTTGACATTATTAGCCTTATTAATAAGTTTGAGGTTAAGTAACACTTAAGTGTAGTACTTTAAGTAATACTCTGAATGCGTTAATTATAGAGCTGATCCCAAAACTTCGAATCATGCCACTAAATCTCAAATTGAGAAATAATCAATCGAGTTTGTGATTAGGAAAATGGTTCTGAAACTCTTATTGATGTTTTATTGATATTGAAATAAAACTGGTTTTGGGATGAGCTATACATTAAGCGTAACTCTCTGAGTAATACTATATTTTATGTTATTCTATAAGTATCTGGAAAGTTCTGAACGCTTATAGAAAACTGGAATGCGGGGAAAAAACCTGCTATTACTGAATTAATTTCAAAATATCAATAATAAGCAATTGAGAGGTTTTTATGGAAATCAATGGAGTAGAAATCGAAGATACATATGCAGAAGCATTTCCAATCAAGATCGCAAGGGTACTCATAACAGCTGTTACCAAGCGCTGGGCCTTTGTGGCGGCTACTGAAGCTACAGGCTTTGCAACATCTGTTATAATGTGTCCTGCCGAAGCAGGAATTGAGAAGTTTGCAAGCCCCAGTGAAACCCCTGATGGCAGGCCTGGAGTTTATATTCAAATTTGCACTTTCAAATATGAAGCTCTGGAAGAGCAGCTACTAGAAAGGATTGGACAGTGTGTGCTTACAGCCCCTACAACTGCAGTCTTCAATGGGCTTTCTGAAGCTGAAAAACAGTTTAATATAGGCTTTAAACTCAAATTCTTCGCGGATGGTATGGAATCTGAAACCCAGATTGCAGGCCGTAAAGTATATAAAGTTCCAATTATGGAAGGAGATTTCCTGACCGAAGACAATATAGGAGCTATAGCTGGAATTGCAGGCGGAAATTTCTTCATCTTCGGGGACTCGCAGATGAGTGCCCTGACTGCAGCCGAAGCAGCTGTTGATGCAATTGGAGAGCTTGAAGGCACAATTACCCCCTTCCCTGGCGGCATTGTAGCTAGCGGATCTAAATCCGGAGCAAATAAATATAAATTCCTGAAAGCTACTGCCAATGAAAAATTCTGCCCCTCTATAAAGGATAAGGTTGAGAATACCGAAATCCCAGCAGATGTCAATGCTGTTTATGAAATCGTCATTAATGGGCTTGATGAAGAAAGCATAAAATCTGCAATGAAAGCAGGAATTAAAGCCGCTGTAACTGTTCCAGGCATCAAGAAAATCTCAGCAGGAAATTACGGTGGAAAACTCGGGAAATATCAGTTTAAACTTCACGAGCTCTTCTGAGCTCAATAATTTCTTTTTTTATTTTGTTTTATTATTTCTTCTACTGGTTCTGTTTGTATACTAGCTAATACCTTCTCAAATCCAAAAAATATGAAGGAAAGAGTAATAGAAAAGAAATAAGTTAAAAATAACTGAGGGAAAGCCAAAGAATTTTCAGACAAGAATAATTTTCAAAAAAATTAATCAAAACCCTTAGGATCTTTCTGTGCATTCAGAATCTTATTAAATCTTTAAGTCTTTAGTTAAATCTTCAGAATTTTATTAGATCTTTGAGTCTCTATCAAATCTCAAAGTCCAAGAGTGTGAAAGCCATTATGGATAATATCCATTGGACCAAAGCCAGTAACCTGCATCATGACATAAGCTGCAACTAAAGCTCCTGTTGCACTTCCGATATTTGCGAAGCTTGCGACAAGGAGAACCTTCATGAATTTGTTTTTGAACATCTCTCTGAAAGTCTCTACTGCAAATAGAGCTTTTAGATCTGCAGTCGTAGGATTTTGCTGTTTTGCTTCTACCAGACCAGCGAACCAACCCGCAGCTATCAATGGATGCAAAGTGGTTAACCAGGCAACAGAAAAAGCAGTCAAAACTGAATAAGGATGCCCACCTGCAAGCACAGTTCCAATTGCACTCAAAGTTCCGGTAATAATGAACCAACATCCAAAAGCTATCAAAAGGAGTTTAAGCGAAATACCGGAGAGAAGCAGTAATAAAAAAAATGCAAATATAAGACCAATAAGACCAAAGCCAATAACTTTGCCAAGGCTAAAACGTTTCTTAGGAATCTCCATAAGTGAATTAAGGGACGGAATAGTCTTTGGATTTTTTAGATACTTAGTCACTCCAGGCTTATGCCCCGCCCCTATCACCGCAACAACAGTTTTGTTTCCACCTGCAGCAACATTAACGAGACTTCCTGCAAGATAAGCATCTCTTTCATCAATCAGAACTTCAGCTGCAGTCGGAGCAAAACCTCTGAGCTCATTTACAAGGGCAGTCACAACATCAGTGTCTGTTATTTGGTCGATATCAATTTCCGTTCCTCCTCCAATTCCTATGAGACCACCTAGCAGAGAGCCAATCATCTTGATTTTTTCCAGGAATTTCATCTTTCCCCAGAAGCGCTGAAGCGTCACCTGAATGTCCCGGTCAATTAAAGCAACTTTGGCCCCTATAGATTCGGCTTCCTCTATCGCGGAAATCATTTCGGCTCCGGGTTTTACACCCATATCGTCACCGATCTTTTTCTGCACATAGGCAAGCAGCCAGTGAATGAGGTAATAATTGGTTTTGCCTTGAGAGAGAATTTCTTTGATAGGGACCTGATCTTCCTGCACATTATTACCCTTCAGGGAATTATAACGTCCTCTGCAAAGCTCGACAGCTACAATATCCGGTTTCAAGTTCCTGATAGCAGCCTTGACTTCAGCAACACTTTTTTCCGAAACGTGAGCAGTTCCTATGAGCACGATTTTTGATGGCTGACACTCAGCCTGGTGTGCGTCCGATAGTTGGGAAGGTGAAGAAATTGAAACTTCGGAAGCTGAATCAGGAACAGATTCTAAAATAAGTTCCGGACTTATGTCAAGCTTTGTTTCAAGCTTGCCAGATTCCGTTTCGGATGATGGCACAGAAACTTTGTCTTCCTGTGACATATTAGTTGAAGAACCAGAAAGTTTAGACTTTCCAGCAGAAGTGGAATTTTCTGTGGATTCGGTCATAAGTCTGTCCATAGAATATATTGACTCCTGAGATGAACTATGAAAACTGTATTCAGGGTCCTTGTCCTGAGAATTCGGAATTTCAGGTTTGTTCATTGTTAATCTCTCTGCTGCGACGCGTTAAAAGTTACGCGTGAGAATGTACCACTTGAAAATTGTGCTTACTCGCATGAATAGTTAAGCCCTTTACATGAAATAACCAAGCTATAAAAAAACTTAGCTATAAGCAGGTAATTAACTGGTGGTAATTATCTGCCAGGGATTTATATTTTGCTGCCTTCAAATATTCATTCCTATATTCTATAATCTTTATTTTATATAATAGTTATAAGCTTATCTAGGAATAGAGTTCATACCAAAACCACTTTTATTTTCAAATCTATAAACTTTAAGAATTATTTAACTTTAAGAATTATTTTCTTGACTAGAAAATCAATTGATTACTCGGAGTTCGGGATTTAGAGAAGTAACTTTGATTTTTTGGATCAGATCTTTGGATCAACTCAATATAATCTGGAAAGATTTTATTTAGGAAGAACTTAAGAAATTAGTATCTTTTGATAAAAATATCTTTTGATGAAAACTTTCTTGATAATTTCTGTTAATAACTTCTGTTGGCAATTTCTGTCGATGAATTCGTGATTCAAAATTTTTTGACAACCCAGTTCGATAGTTCTTTTGATAACCTTCTTTTGGCAAATTCTCTTTTAACTAATTCGCCTGAAAGTTTTCTTTTAGTGTATAGCATTTGAGAATTACTCTGACCTGAGTTTAAGGACACGTACAAGGTCTGTCCTTGAAAGAATTCCTACGATCGATCCGTTATCAACAACCAGAACTCTTCCGATGTTTTTAGATGAAATCAGTTTTAGGGCATCACTTGCCTGTACATCCGGAGTTACGGATATAACATCTCTAGTCATGACATCCGAAACACGGGCCACAGAGCGTTCAAGGTAGGGAACACGCTGGATATCAGTAAATGTCACAATTCCTTTCAGGCTGTTCCCATCCATTACAGGGTAACCCATATGTTTTTTCTCAAACATAAAATGGACTAGATCTTCAGCGCTCATAGAAGGACTAACAGAAATCACATCCTTTGTCATAATATCCCTGACTAGAATATTTTCGAGGGTTACTTCGGCCTGAGTAGAACGTTCTTCCTCAGACGCGCCGACATAAATAAAGAGCGCAATCAAAGGGAACCAGAGATTGCCCACTAAAATTCCAAAAATAGCCATGAGAATGGCAAAAAACTTCCCGACGGCTGCTGCACTCTGGGTAGCTTTCACATAAGACATTTTCCTTGCATAGAAAGCACGGAGTACTCTGCCTCCATCCATTGGAAAAGCAGGCAGTAGATTAAAAATTCCGAGTACTAAATTCATAACTCCAAGAATCCAGAAAATAAGATACGCCGGGTTTTGAGAAAGCCTAGGACTAGGAGAAATAATATTTCCATATATAAAAAGACAGACGAAGCCTATGATGAGGCTGGTTAAAGGCCCTGCAGAAGCCATTTTTGCTTCCTGTCCAGGCTTCCTAGGCATCTCTTCCATTGCAGATACTCCTCCAAAAAGGAAGAGAGTGATGCTCTCGATTTTGACTCCATAGCGCATTGCCATATATGAATGTGCAAGTTCATGTACGATTATTGAAGCGAAAAGCAGGATTGCGGCCAGAACTGAAAGTACATACTTTGTAATAGGTGGTTCTACCCCTTCAAAACCAAATGGCTGAGGATTAATTGCAAACACATAAGCAAATATGGGTAGTATCAGAAGAAAAGTTATATGCAGCCTGATAGGTATACCCATTACACTTCCTATTTTCAATGAAGATTTCATGAAATAAGCACCCCCATTCTTATTTCTATATGTCAATTACATGATAAAATGACAAACTTGAATTTCTAAGTTTAAATTCCTAAACTTGAATTTCTAAATCTGAATTTCAAAAAACCTCAGATTATTGTATCTTCATTAAATTATGAATTTTTAAGTTATAAATCTAACCTTAAGATAATCTTGCTCATTAATTTCATTAATAAATTTACTTATAACTTTTCTTTTGGAACAGCTTTATATCGTTTTTCTCATAAAAGTAATTGACCCATTTATTATTTGGCAACAATATGTAATAATATTATAGATAGATTCTAGATAGCTGCTTGCATCTCATTGAAAAATTGAGAAAATCAAGGGAAATTAAGAAGAACTAAGTGAAGTAAAGAAAATAAGATCAAAAAACCAATAGTTTTAAAGTTCTGCTGTTACTTTTTTCAAATCCTGTAAAAATTCTTCGACTTCCTGAGTTGTATTGTGAGGCATTAAAACCAGGCGGAGAGATCTGGGGTCACGAGTTATTGAGACATTCCAGCCAAACTTTTTTAGGAGTTGGTCCCGAACAAGATCAGGGTTTGGAACTCTGAGGGCAACTACATTCATTATAGGCTCAATCAAAGGTTCGAAACCAAGTTTTCGAGCTTCTTCAACCATTTTATTGGTAAGCTGCATGCAATATTGTACGTTTTTTATATATCCTTCACGACCTAAGTGTTTCATGACAGCATATGTGGCAGCAGCTGAAGCTCCACTGCGGGTACCTGTAAGAGTAAATTGTGCCTTTGTTGTAAGGTATGGAGTACTCACCTTGAGGGAATCCAGGAAAGAAGGAGATCTGAATAACAAGGCACCTGATGGAATTGTAGAAAGACCCATTTTATGGGGATCTATTGCAATGGAAGTAACGCCTGGAATTTTGAAATCGAATGGATATGGATTTTCAAGGAATGGGATGACAAAACCTCCGAAAGCTGCATCAACGTGAAGAAAAAGCTCATTTTCAAGAGCAAGTTTTGCAAGTATCTCGATAGGATCTATTTGGCCGAATTCTGTATTTCCTGCTATCCCTATAAGCCCTATAGTATTTACATCTATTAAGTTTTTTACAGATTCGGTATCTACCTTAAATTCAGAATCAAGAGGAGCTCTTCTAATCTCAATGCCCATCATATCTGCAACTTTATCAAATGAGAAATGAGCTGATTCTGGAATAACTATATTTGGAGTTTGCCCTAACTTCTTCCTGCCCGCAGTTGCAAGGTTTTTCATGCTCCTGACAGCCTGGATATTGGACTCTGTGCCCCCTGTCGTAAGATAACCACAAGCCGAACTTCCATAGGAATTCCCGGAAGGAGCTTCAATTGACTGTGCATGAAGAAGTTCTCCCAGCATCCTGATTACTTCGTTTTCCAGCCTGCGTACTCCTGCAAAGAGCCCAGGGTCACCTAGGTTAGCCTCGATAAAAAGCCTGTGGGCCTCAACCGCAATTTTATGCGGGTGAGTACACATTGAACTTAAAACCCTATAGTAGTCCGTATCTTCTGACTTTACATTTTCCAGGTAGGAAAATATCTCCTTCTCAGAAAGACCCTGCTCATTCATATAGATAAGGTAAAACCAGTTTAATTTAAAAGACTTATGGAATATAACTGTTAAATTATCCAAGAATGATCTTAAAATGTTTTAAAAGAATTTAACATTAACTAAATAATTAAATAATTAGCAGATCATGAAGAAAAAATCCACAAAAAGATCTGTAAGTAGTAATAGGAAGTTGAGGAAGTATTAAGAGAATAAGTCCCAAAACATTTGGAATAAAAATAGATAGAAGATAGATTGAAAGTAGCTAAAGGATAGCAAAATAAAAGCAGAATGAATATGGATCTTGCTATTTCCAAAATAATTAAAGGATGTGTATCTATCGATATCTTGTAAAGAGGGGGACCCCTATATTTCGAGTGGAAAGGGCTCAATGATTCTAGAAGAAGCAAATTCTTTAGGAGAATAGATAATTTCAGTACCATAACAAATTTTAATTGAAGATATACAAACTAATTTTATCGTAAAATAAATGGATTTATGTAAAAAATATGTCTTTTAATAATAAAATATATATACTATCAGTTTAATAACAAAACAACATTATTTTGCTTTTAACAAAATAAACTTTATTTTGCTATCTTGAATCCTCCTTGCTCTTTAGTGGAAATAATGGGGTCTGGGGGTTTTATAAACGTTCCAATCGAAATAAAGGGGGGTTTCTTTTTATTCTTGATCTAGTTTCAATCTCAAAAGAAAATAAAGTTGGTTTTGAGCTTCACTCCTTATTTTCCTCCATAACTTTCTTTGTTTTCTTCTTCTTTACTAAATTTTATCTTTTTCATCTTCTCTTATTACCCATAATATTACCCCTAACTATCATTCTCTTAATTCTCTTTTTATTCCTTCCTTATGTTTTTTCGTATTTTCCAACACTCTATTATGACAAGCAGTTATGACAAGCAGTTATGACAAGCAGTTTAATTTATTCATAATCCTATTTTATCTTAATTTTTTTATACTTTAGATTTAAGTAAAAAAGTGAATAATTTTTGTAACTTCTTCCATATGAAAAAAGGGGTTTTAATTTAACCTACACTGATTTTGGAAATCAAAATATTTTTATATTATGTAAATAACTCCTTATGATATTGGTTTTTTTATTGGTAACTAATTAGAAAATAATTTCCAATCGAAATATAGGGGTCTTTACCATAACAATTAATACGGTGTACTTCCATTGCATCTACTGCAAATATAGTTCAAAATTACTTGCTTATATACCAATTTCGCCTAAAATTTTGACTAAAGAAGATCCAGAGTATAGGTTTTCTCTAGGCTTAAGAGGTATCTTAAAATTTATGGCTTGCCCGCCATTTTAAAAGCAATTGGTAAAATATTAAAATTTCAGGCATTAACTATAAGAAATATGTATCCTCTATCCCTTTCTCCTCATGAGCAGGATTCATAGAGTTTTTCATAAAAGGATAAAGAATTATAAAGTAAAAATCCAGAAATCCTAAAATAAACTTTGGTTCTAGGTTTACTAAGAATTGGATATTAAAAGTCTGAGATTAAAATCTAGAATTATTAAAAATCTAAGATTAAAAGTTAGGAATTGTTTGTTACTTTCCAAGTATCCCCCGTTCAGGAACTCAATTCATAGTTCTCTAAAAATCTCTTAATAATCATTATTAATCATTATGATAGTTAATGAAAATCATTCTAAGCATCACAATATTATCTGAAAATCACTTCACAGTTTCTGTATTATTAATATAAAGTTTATCCAACATTTGATTAATTATATAAAATGCTTTAGCAGAAAAATCAAAAAAGATAACTGTAAAAACCCAGATATAATAAAACATATCTAATAAGGCAGATCCAAAGATAGATCTAAAAACATAATTATTCAATAGTTGTGGATTCAGAAGATTTAAATTAACCGTAACCTGTAAGAATCCTTCCTGATTTCAGGAAGCAGTAAAATGCTTAAAGTTAGTAAAACGCTAAAAAACAGTTAAAAACTTTAAAAATCTTAATAACTTTAAAACTATTAAGAATTTTAAATATTTTGAAAATAGTTAAGCGTGGATTTAAATTTACAGGCTTCTTCTGAAGCTGAAAAATTTCAGATAACACACAAAATAGATCCCAACAATATGTTCCATTAACAAATTTCAATCAATCTGGCTTACTTTAATTTATAAAAAGTAAAAATGAAAGTATGTGAAGAAAAAGTAGTATACAATTTATTAACTGTATTAAGTAATTGTATTATTAATTATAGAATTACTATATTAATTTGATATGTTTATTATCTGCATTAGAATTATAACCTTTAATGCTTAACATCTTAATTTTTATAGAGGGTCATTCATGATAAAAGCTCAATCATTAGACGGCTTATTCGAAAAATTACTTGACGGTAAATCAATTTTCAAAAACAAAGAAGTACTTCGGCCTTCTTACACGCCTGACCTTTTGCTGCACAGGAATGAGCAAATTAATAGTCTTGCTACTATCTTGGTTTCTGCACTTCGAGGTGAGACTCCTTCCAACGTGTTAATTTATGGAAAAACTGGGACAGGAAAAACTGCAGTTACCCGATATGTTGGAAAAGAACTTGAGAGAGTAAGTGAAGATAAATCACTTTTTTGCTCGGTTGTTTATATTAACTGTGAAGTAATCGATACACAGTACCGGCTCCTTGCAAATCTTGCCAGACATTTTGAGGAAGAAGTTCCCATGACCGGGTGGCCTACTGACCAGGTTTTCATGAAGTTCAAAGAAGCAATCGATTCCCGAGAGCAAGTCATTATCATAATTCTGGACGAAATCGATAAGCTGATCAAAAAAGGTGATGACGTTCTTTATAACCTTTCGAGAATCAATACAGACCTGCGGAGAGCTAAAGTCAGTATGATAGGTGTTTCAAACGATTTGAAATTCACGGAATTTCTGGATCCCAGGGTTAAGAGTTCCTTGGGCGAAGAAGAACTGATTTTTCCTCCTTATGACGCTGAACAGATCAGCGATATCCTGAAACAAAGGGCAAAAATGGCTTATACTGACAGCGCTCTCGGTGAAATGGTAATTCCCTTATGTTCAGCCTTTGCAGCCCAGGAGCACGGTGATGCCAGGCGCGCACTCGACCTTCTGCGAGTATCAGGGGAAATTGCAGAAAGAGAAAACCAGCCTCAGGTTCTTGAAGAGCACGTAAGGCGCGCTCAAGAAAAAATCGAAATTGATCGCGTGGTCGAAGTAGTAAGAACCCTTCCCACCCAGTCCAAACTTGTACTCTATAGTATCATTCTCCTGCGGAACCGGGGTAGAGAAGGCAAAAATGTTACAACAGGTGAGATGTATAATGTTTACCGCCAGCTTTGTCATCACATTGATGTCGATATTCTCACGCAGCGCAGAGTTACCGATCTAATGTCCGAACTTGATATGTTAGGCATAGTCAATGCAGTGGTTGTAAGCAAGGGTCGCTACGGCCGGACTAAAGAGATTTCTCTTAGCGTTCCAGTAGAAAACACCCGGAAAGTACTTCTTGAAGATTACAGGCTTAAGCCACTGGTGGATTTCAAAACGTCCGTTTTCAACAAGATGTTTTCATGAGAGACGAGTTTCTCCTCATACTCTTCTCACATTTCTTCATTTTGGCTTTTTCTTTCGTATCTATTTATCTATCGCGCTTTCAGGATTCTCCTGACCCTCTCTTAATGATCTTTACTTCAGGTTTTTTAAGCCACTATAACTACTTTACTTTAGTTTTTATTGATCCTCTCTAATTTTCCTTAATTTCAGTTTCCTTCAGCTCTTCCTGTTCTGGCTTATTTTCCATTGTCCAATATCAGTTTTCAGGAAATAATATATATGATCCTGTGGTTTGACTAGAATCATATATTATGTATACGGTTAACTTACGGACTCTACTATTCAAATTACTATTTAAATTATAATTTAGATTTTACTTACTCTGGAATTAAGATTGGTGACAATTAGATTTCTATTCAAATCCAAATAATTCAACAGCTTAAGTTAATAACTCAGGTCTAATCGCTCAAGTTGATAATTCAGGTATATAAATAGCAAGTTAATAATCCAGCTCTACTCGCTTATTAATAATTCAGGTTTAATAACTAAATTTAAAGGGTAATTTTTGATGAAAATAATAGCATTTGTAGGCATGCCAGCATCTGGAAAATCGGAAGCTGCTAGAATTGCTGCTGAGATGGGCATTCCAGTTATTAATATGGGTGACGTGATTAGGAAAGAAGTCTCAAGGCGCGGTCTTGAGCCCAATGACTCCAATACCGGAATGGTTGCAACACAGCTCCGTAAATGCGAGGGAATGGATGCAGTCGCCATACGCTGCATTTCTCAAATTAGAGATGCTGGCTCTGAACTTGTTGTTGTGGATGGGGTACGCGGGATTGCCGAAGTAGAATGCTTCAGGCGGGAATTCGGAGAAGAATTTATTCTGATTTCCATTTACGCTCCTATTGAAATTCGCTTTTCCAGAGTTCAGAAAAGAGGCCGAAGCGATGATATGAACAGCATAGAAGAGCTTCGCCATAGAGATGAACGAGAACTTAGCTGGGGCATGGGAGAAGCTATAGAGGCATCGAATATCGAAATTGAGAATAATTCCACTCTGAAAACTTTCAAAGAGGATGTCATTAAAGTTTTGAATAATTATCTAGGAAAAAATCCTATTGAGTAGATATTAAAAATTGAGTCTTAGAACTGGATTAAAAATTATTTTTTAAACAGAATTCCATTAAATGATTTTAATAAATTTCTTGGATAATTTCTAGAATAATTTCTAGAATAATTTCTAGAACAACTTTCTGGAATAGACTTCTAGAATAAATCGTTTTAATACTACTGGAGCAGATTCATGATACATGTTAAAGTCTCAGCAGCTGTATATCCTACAGAAGACTCGGAAAAGGTTATCAAAGCAATTTCTTCTCTTTTTGCTGATATTAAACTAGAAAAGAAAGTTATCGACACCGTAGGATCTGAAGCAGGAATTCCTCCTTCTTTTTTCTTTTCTGGGGAAGGAGGAATTAACATTCTGCAAACTCTGCATTGGCTTATTCGCAGAGAACAAATTATAGATAGTATGCGTAACAAAGCTTTCAGCAAAGGTTTATCCAGTGATGGGTTTTCGGTTCGTTTTCTTCTCAACAAACAGGCTGCTTTTGTCGGAATTCCCAGTGTTCCTGCACAGGAAGAACCTCTTGGGTCTATTGAAGTAGTTATTAGAGCTGATTCTCAGAAAGAAATGGAAAGGCTTTTTGAATGGCTTTTGCCACTTACTGAAGAAGGGAAACCTGTAATTGAAGTCGAAATGGACTATGTGGAAAGGGATTAAAGTGTTTTAAGGTTTTAATGCTTTGTAAGCTTTGTAAATTCTGATTTATGAACTCTATAAACTGCTGATGATTTATAGACTTTTAACACGTCTTTAATATTTTGTAAAAACTGACTATTACATGATTTAATCAATAATTCAGTTAAATAATTCAGTTAAATAATTCAGTTAAATATATCTCGATTTGCATCAGAATGTATATTGATAAATAAAAAGGAATGAATTTTTGTCATGCAATTGCGCAGAATCAGTTATTCATCGCGTGCAGTCGTTGAAGACCCTTTTAAATGGGCTTACACGCTCGAAGACCACGGGTATACCGGTTGGGAGATCGTACAGGAAGGGTCTCAATGCCTGAACAGCAAGAACATCCAGAGTTTGAAAAATATCAGTGAAACCACAGGCCTTGAACTAACTCTGCATCTGCCTTTCTCGGACATGAATTTGGCAGGTCTGAATAATTCAATCAGGACAGAAGTTCTCAGTCAAATGAAACATTACCTGACGCTTGCCTCTAACTATGTCAATCTGGCCGTAGTACACCCTGGTTATCTTTCTCCTTATGGTGCGCAGGTTCCTCAAGAGGCTTATTTTACTAATCTTGCTTCTCTCCGGGAAATTTGTGACTTTGCAGCAGATTTCGGAATCCTAATTGCTGTCGAAAATATGCCAGACCTGCCGAAGATTTTCGGGAAGTATCCCGACGAGATGCTTGAAATGCTTGAATCCATTGGAAGTCATAACGTAGGTTTTACCTTAGATGTTGGACACGCTAATACCGTAGGTCTTGTCGACGAGTTTCTAGATCAACTGAATAATCATATTTCCCATGTGCATATCCATGACAATATGGGTAAAAAAGATGAACATCTTCCCCTGGGAAAAGGCTCAATAGACTGGAAAAGAGTTACGGAAAAGCTTTCGGATTATAAGGGAATTTTCGTTACCGAGATGAGTTCTGTAGAAGAGGGAATTGAGTGCCTTGAGTTTTTAAAAAATCTTTAATTTTTAGAAATCTTAATTTTTTAGAAATTTTTCCTTTTTAAGGAATCTTTGAGCTTTTAGGTCTAGATTTTTTATCTCTCTAATTGCTATTTCTCTAATTGCTATTTTTTATTTTTCAATTCTTTTAATTCTTTCACTCAGGCAACTCTCTTTCTTGTAACTCTTTTTCCTTCAAATATCTGGTCCAGTCGCCATGCTCGATTCTTTCTGATTCAGGTTTTTCATCATAAACATAAATAAAGCCTCTGAACCTTTGATCACCAATTTCTAGATCCACATATTCCCTATGATATCCTCCAAAAAGTTCCATATAATCAATAGATTTGGCAATCTCAAGCTGCTGTTTTCCTGAAAATCTACGCACTTCTGCTATGACATATGAATTTTCCAGGGGATAGATGCCTGGGTAGGGTCCCAGGGAGTAAAGAGCATACCCGCCTACCTTTGTTGTGCCCAGGAACTCTGATTTGTTTTGCAGGTCAAAACGACGGCTATTGTAAAGATCATCTCTTAGGCTGCCGTACAGTGCCATAATAAGCTCTTCACCTTTTGGCCTCTGGTAAGAACGTTGCCAGCAGACATTTCTATGAAAAACATTTCCATAGAGAGTCTTATTTCTTACTTTACTCTCTCTGTCTTCACAAGTAGTTTCATTTTTTCCTGAGTTGCTTTCCATATTATTCCCTTATATGAATTTATTTCGAAAGAAACTATTTTTTAAAAATTTATTTTGAAAAGCCATAACCTGCAAACCTTTGGGGCAAGTCAAGGTTTGCCAGCAGGAAACGGTCTTCTTTGCTGTAGGCTACTTTTTTGTTACCTGAAAGTTCCAGCACGCAAGTACTTCCAGGCTTTACTTCTTTGACTTCCTGTCCACCAACCAGAATCTTTTCCACACGCACAGGTTCAGACTGGAGACCAACAAAAAGATGAAGTACACTTGAGGTTTCAACTGCTCGCGTGAATTTCGAGATCGTACATTCAAGGGTATAATCAGTAGTTACGATTTCTTTATCAGAGATGATAAAGCCTCTTTCTATATCTTTGGCCTGCACATTTTTAAGACGCATTCCAACTCTGGTGCCTGTGGGTGCGCTATCAATATCCACATCATGACTTTGAATGGATCGGATTTCAATATCCCTATCCAGCGGGAAAATTTTAGTTTTGTCTTTATCTTTTGAAATCCCTTGTTTGACAACTCCAAGGGCAACGCAGCCTTTTCCAGTGACATTGAAGGCATGATCGATAAACACCCTTGCAGGCAAGTTGTTCAATTCAGCTTGTTCAGCTTCGATTTTTTCCGAAATCTCGTTAATTCTAGCTTTGAGATCTTCCACACCTTCAAAGGGATCCTTTGCACTTTTATTAGTATTCAGAGAAATACATTCCCAATCTTGGAGAGAAGTACCCGCAGTCATTAATTTTATTTTCTTTTTTAGCTCGTCAATTGCATACATATGGGTACTATCGGATTTTGTCAGAGCAATTATTCCATATTTGAAGCCGAGCAGGTCGAGGGCAACAATACATTCTCCGGTATGAACGCTTACAGGATTATCTCTGTTAAGGCCATCAGGAGGGACACAAAGAATTGCCATATCAGAAACATTCAGCGCCGTAGCCAGGGATTTTAAGGCTTTAGGATAGCCTTGAGGATCCACAAAAACCATTTTTCGGCTCTCTTTATCATTGTTATACATGGTTACGTCAGAAGATGTTCCTTTTTTCCCCAAGTTTGCGGCGAGGGAGGTTCTTCCACTCTTTTCCGTCCCGATAATTGCAACATTTGTCATACTGGATTCCTTCTAATTACTTTTGATTCCTTTAACTAAATTTAAAGATTGTTTTAATTCGAATTGCTCTAGATGATTACTCTGGATAAAATAAATCTAGCCTCATAATTTCTTTCCGGATTCTGGATATCCTCTAGATTCTAAAAGCTATAAATGGTGTTAATAAATCCAAAATCTACATGGTTTATAGTTCTGAAACCTGTAATAATAACTTTAAAATCTGTATCTAGTATAACTGCATCTGGTATAATTATACTGTAATATATTTCTTTTCGAAACATTCTAAAAAGGGTTCTTAAAGATTCAAATTTTAAACTCTAGTCTCTCAGGGAAAAATTACCATGTTTCACCCTGCCAGATAGCCTGAGTTTTATCATTAGTACTTTTATTTATTTTTTTTATAATTATGAGATATTCTTTTCCGATCAATTGAGGCTCTTCAAAAATTGCATCGATCCCCAGTCTTTTAAGATAATCTTCAAAATCAGCTGCAGTTTTTAAATCTCTTACTCGGATTCTGGATTCCTCATATAATCTCTGACCATTTTTTACATTTCTTATGGATTTCTTAAGAGGATCCAGTATACTTTCTCCTAGTTGCATGCAGCGTTTTTCAAACTCTATCTTGTCTTCGTTCCATTCAACTGTCTGAAAACCTTCTCTGACAATTCGGGAAAGCATATAATCTCTTCCGGTTTCATTGTAAAACTGAAAAGCGTGTCTAAGATCCGAGCAGTTACTCTGGGAAGAGGTGTATTTTAACGGGGAAAGAACCATTTCCGGATCTTTTATTACGACTCCTTCATGCATTTTTTCTCCAAGTTTCCGAATGATTTTTCCAATCTCCTCAGCAGCAGTTTCTAGAGGAATTTCATTAAAAAACCTAACTTGAAGAAAACCATATTTTTCCAGGATTTCCTGCTTTCTTTTTATTGGAAGAGACTTACCGCTATTTTTTTCTCTAATATCGAAGATGTAAAACTCGACTGATTCAACACCATAGATATCCTTTGGGACATAAGGGTTGTCAGGACCGATCATTTCTCCATAAAGTACAAGTTCAGGAAAATCATCAAAAAATTTCAGATTCAATTTTTCTTTTGCTTTTTGAGTCGTATAAGGGCAGATATACCCACTTCGCGTAATTGCAAGTATTTCGTCTTTTGCAATTGCTATGCGGACATTATATCCATTCATTTTTTCTTCTACAGCTATTTTTTCAAGGCCGCTGAAATGCTTCTTAATCGTGGGATCCAGCACCATAGCTCTCCGGATTTTCGGAAAACCCATAATGATTTCGAAAGAGTCGTCTTTCTCATAAAGCACAGTTCCTCTTTCGATTTGGGAAATCTCCTTATCGAACCGGAGCAAATATTCATATTTCCCCCAGTTTCGGGCAAGATAATTTTTCTCAAAAAGGTGCTGGACCCTTTCCTTATCAAACTCCAGAAAATTAGCAAGCCGAGCTATGAATTCAGGATCTATCTCCTCACTACCCTCTCTATTCATATTTATTTATTTGTCTTCAGACCTAAAATAAATTATCATTCTCAGGTACACCTCCGGAATATCAGGCATATCTTCGCGATAACCTGCCTTTAAGGAAATAACTGAGGAACGGCTCTGTACACTAAAAATCTTTTTAAGTATTTTGTCTCTAATCATTGCTACATCTAAGCCTGCAAAAAGGTTGGAGATTGTAAAATGGCAGATGAAATCGACTACAATATTATCGGCGACGATATGCAGATTGTTGAAATTGAGCTTGATCCGGATGAAGCCGTTCAAGCAGAAGCTGGAGCTATGGCATACATGGGGCCAGGAATTGAGATGCAGACCAGCTTGGGTAATGAAGGTGGTGGACTTTTTGGAGGCCTCAAAAAAGGACTTAAAAGGGCCCTGACAGGAGAAAGTTTCTTCATTACAAACTTTATTCACAAAGGTTCCGGAAAAGGACATGTAGCTTTTGCGGCTCCTTATCCTGGCAAGATTATTCCTATTGACCTTACCAAGTTTGGAGGTAGCATCCTCTGCCAGAAAGACTCATTTCTCTGTGCTGCTCGTGGGGTAGAAGTGGAAGTAGCTTTCACCCGCAAGCTAGGAGCAGGATTCTTCGGTGGCGAGGGTTTTATCCTGCAGAGACTGAAAGGTGACGGTCTGGCTTTTCTCCATATCGGAGGCACAGTCATAAGAAAGGATCTGGAAGCTGGAGAGACTTATCGTATTGATACGGGCTGTGTGGCAGCTTTCACCGAAACCGTAACCTATGACATAACCTGGTCAAGGAACTTTAAGAATGCCCTCTTTAGTGGTGAGGGAGTCGTCCTTGCAACTCTTACAGGTCCAGGTACTGTGTATTTGCAGAGTCTACCTTTCTCTCGCCTCGCTGACAGAATCTTTGCAGCTTCTACCTTCAGTCGTAACAGAGAAGAACAAAACGGTGTTGCTGGGACTGGTATCTTAGGAGGTCTCATCGGCGGAGACAAATCGTTCTAAAAAGGGATCATTATAAGATAAAAAACTACTTTAGAGTCATTATAGAACAAAGACTACTCTAAGAGTCATTCCAAAAAATTGTTTAAAAATAGAATTTATTGTGAAAAAAGACACCTAATATACAAATTTTTTAAAATAGAAATCATTCTAAAAGCAAGAAACAGATCAAAAAGAAAATTTAGAAATTCAAAAGGCCTGTCTTAAAAAAGCAGGCCTTCTTTTCATCATATATTTTAATATTTTAATCAAGCTTTTCCTGAGCTTTATTCTCTAAATTTAGCTTATTCCTGAATCGTATTCAATACATTTCT
>DASXVB010000220.1:0-18519 GCA_036504475.1 Methanosarcina sp. | reverse complement strand
GCAGGTTTTGCGGGTCTGGCTCCTCCGGCGCGAAGCCTTGGGCGGCGTTTCACTGGAAAAACGATTGCGTGGTGAACGCTCTTACGCATCCTCTTCTCCTCCCAGCACGTCTTTCAGTGCCTTTCTGCAGGTATACGCATGTTCAAAATAGGTTTTCGCCCGCTCTATAACCCTCTTAAGGATAAGCTCATCTTCCTCGGAGATATTCGTGAATAAGAGGTTGTTTTCAATCTGTTCTACAGGAAAACAGCCATAAAGCTGCCCTATTGCCGAGTTCAAAAAAGCAGGCGTTAACTCGCTAGTATCTGCGAAAGAAAGTTCTATCGTCTTATTTTCGCAGAGTGCAGCCGTAATTTTATCGTAAACCTTCTGCCCATCACAGGCGGCAACGCAGCAGTTTTCCCCGGCAGTTTCAAAAACATTGATCTTTACCATTTCTTCCGTAAGTATCCCCATATGCTTATACTCATAATGGTTTAAAAAGCTCAGGGTATAAGTCCAAAAATAGGTTTAAAAAGCTGTCTTCACCGTAATTGGCACATGGCTTGATTAGCTTGATAATTCACAAATATTGAGTTTCAGTTGGGTTTAGTCGACTTTTTTAAAGAAAAGCCAGCCTTTTTCTCCTTTTCCATATTTTGTCCGAATTAAAACATAAATTCCTCTTAGTTCTTCTCCTTCAAGTGCCACGACAATCTCCCTTTCCTCACGCTTCAAAAGCTCAAAAGTACCCCTATCCCAGATCTCAACTTTGCCAGCTCCATATTCTCCAACCGGGATTTCTCCTTCAAAATCAGAATATGCCAGAGGATGGTCTTCAGTCTCAATAGCAAGCCTTCGGATTCCTGCCTCTTTTGAAGGCTCTTTTGGCACAGCCCAACTTTTCAGAACCCCATCCATCTCTAGGCGGAAATCATAGTGAAGGTTACGCGCTTCATGGCGCTGAACTACAAAAACCGGTTTGTCGGAAATCTTTTTGAAATCGCTTGCCGAAGGCTCAGGAGTCTTCTCAAAATGTCTCTTCTTTTCATATTCTTCAAGCATGGAGGATCAATAGAATATGATTTTGGCAAGATAAAAATTAATGTGATTTATATGGTAAGCATTGGAGTAAAAATGAGAAAAACATGAAAAGGATACAAATAAGGAAAAAATGTTCTTAAAACTATTATTATACTTTAATCCTACCGGTAAATCTCAGAAGTTTCAAGATTAAACTTGTTTTAAACTCATTTTAAGCTTAAAAAGTTCTATTTGAACCTATCTTAAACTTATTTTCGACTTTTCACGAGAGCATAGTCGGCATAGATTTTCAAAAACTCTCTGTCAGTTTGCAGGAGCACGGTTTCCAACATGGCTACATGAATTTTCTCTTTTCTGGCAATCTCAAACAGAACTTTACGAATCCTCTCGCTTTTTGCCATGTTTGCCATCTGCTCATAAAACATTGATAGCATCCAGTTCTGCAATCATGGCAGTTCTAAGGATCTCCTTATTAAGGTCTTCAGGTCTGGTTCAAGATCTGCAAGTATTTCCGAAAGCAGGTTTTCACCCCCTTAAAATGTACCTTATAAGGTATGGAAAAGCAAGGGTAATGTTTCTTTCTATTGGGAATCTCAACCTCAATTCGAGAATGTATAAAAATTAATTAAATTGAATGGAGAGTGTACCAAAATTAACCAACTGAAATTGGATAGAATATTAAAATAAATCAGTTGAGATTAAATTGAAATAAGTAAAACAGAAGAATTCGGCATTACCCGAGTGTAATTTTTATTTATTTGTTGGATATTTCTTTTTCAAAGAAGAATACATTTTTTCACTAACTAATGACCCATAATTAGCTTTTGCAGGGAAGGAATATAAATAAATATAGCTAATTAAATAATAAAAAATTGGCATCAGTTGGAAAATGATTTATAGACGAGTTTACTAAATAGTTTTAGAGGTTAGTCATAAAATAATGATAAAGATTTACATCCAGACCAATCTGTAAAAATTCTTTAGAGCTTGTCTGGAGTTTATCTCACTGGGGCCAAAGATCTTGAAAAGAATAAGAATCTCTCTACTTGTATTTACGATCTTGATTTTATGCCTGCCGAGCAGCCCATGTTTTGCTGCAGGAAGCGCCGAAGATCCTGAAATGTCGCAAAACTGCACATTTTCTGCTGAATCCGTGGCTGAACCTGTGATTGGAACAGCACCGATGAATCCTGATTTTTTGGAAAACTGGCAGTCTGGCTCAATTGAATCCCTCACTCTCGTGAACAACTACGGACAGACATCAGGCACAGGGTATACGCCCTCACCTGTAAATCTGCCAGGACTTTCAAGTCCTGAAGGAAGACTTTTGTTGAAAGCTTCAGGTTTGGACTTGCCGGCAGTTTATGACCTGCGCAAGGAAGGAAAAGTAACGGCCGCAAAGAACCAGGGAAAAGACGGAAGCTGCTGGGCCTTTTCAAGTATGGCATCCCTTGAATCATATATCCTGAAAAAAGAAGGAAAGAGCTATGACTTTTCCGAAAACAACATGAAAAATCTGGTCTCAACAAGCTATCCGCAGGGTTTTGATCTTACCACTGATGACGGCGGGAACGCATTCACATCAACAGCATATCTTTCCCGATGGAACGGGCCTGTGAATGAATCAGAAGATCCTTATAATGAGTCGTCTACCTATTCGCCCTCAGGAATTCAGGTACAGAAGCATATACAGGAAACTTTTTTCCTACCTGACAAGATGGAGCCTCTGGATAACGAGGTTCTTAAAAGGGCACTTCTAGAATACGGGGCTGTGTACTCTACATTATACTGGAATCAGGCTTATTATCAGGAGAACAGTTATGCCTATCGATACATAGGGAGTCGATCTGTCAATCATGCTATAACTATTGTGGGCTGGAACGATTCTTTTGACAGGAATTTGTTTACACAGGTTCCGCCCGGAGATGGAGCTTTTATAGCGAAGAATAGCTGGGGTGATAACTGGGGCGAAAACGGGTATTTCTATATTTCATATTATGATACAAAACTCGGGTACAATGAGAATGCAGTTTTCACAGCTGAAAGTCAGGATAATTATGATAATGTCTATCAGTATGACCCTCTGGGGTGGACAGTATCGAAAAACTATTCAGAAAACACCCTAGTTGCCTTGGGAGGCAATGTTTTCTCTTCGGAAAGGAACGAAACCCTTAGAGCCATAGGATTCTATACTACAGACCTTAACACGGCTTACGAGATATACGTATACAAAAATCCGATTTCAGGCCCTGTTAACTCAGCACAAGGATTCATCGTACAGGAAAACGGCCAGTATTCCTTCCCAGGATACCATACACATGTGCTGAACTCCACAGTACCAATCAGTGCAGGAGAGAGATTTTCAATCGTTATAAAATTTACTAATCCTTCAGTTTCAGGTCCCCTTGCAGTCGAAGAACCTGTAGTCCGTTACAGCAGCAAGGCTCAGGCCAATCCCGGAGAAAGCTACGTGAGTCCTGATGGGGTTAAGTGGGAGGATATATCCGCCAACTTGGAAGCAAACCTCTGCATTAAAGCTTTCACAACCAGTAATGAGCTTCCTAAAGCTGATTTTTCTTCAAATGTTACATCAGGGATGTATCCTCTTACGGTCCAGTTCACTGACATTTCTAGTAATGCTTTCTCGTGGAAGTGGGATATGAATGGTGATGGGAAAATCGACTCAACAGCTCAGAATCCAATCTATACTTATGGGTCTTACGGAAATTATGCTGTATCTCTGACTGCTGGTAACAGTAACGGATTTAACACTGAGACAAAATCTGGTTATATAAAAGTAACTCCTCTTTCAATTAACTCAGCCAGCCCCAATGAGAATATTACAAGCTATAAAGGAGAGAAACAGGAGTTTAATGTCAGTACAAACTATGCCTGCAATGTAAGTTGGTATCTTAATGGAGAATACAGGAACTCCGAATCCGACGTTAAGAATAGTTCATACTCGGAAAGTACGCTTACTCCAGGTGTTTATAATGTAATAGCACTTGCCAGAACAGGGGACGAAAAAATTACACAGAATTGGAATTGGACGGTTCGAGCCTGGAACCCTTGGGATAGTCCGACTTCTCATGAAGGAGAAAAAATAAGTACTGAAGAACTGCAGAAGGCTATCCATATTTACCGCAATGGACTACAAATCCCTGAAACCGGAGCAGAACTTACAGACGAGAGGCTCAAAGAACTAATACAGCTCTGGAGGGAAGGCTCAGGGCAGCAATAATAACCACGAGAAAAAAGGAAAGAAAAAAGAGGAAAGTAAAGAGGAAAGGTAAAGAGAAAGAGGAGAAAATACGAGAGGAGAAAAAATAAACAGAATAGATTAAAGTAAACATTATAAAGAAAAAAGCAAGTACGAAAAGGAGAAAGACACAGGAGAAGAAAAGAAATAAAAGCAAGAAAGAAAAATGGGAAATAATTTAGCTTTCTCGGACTTTGTCTCACTTTTTTAGAGCCTGTTCGATTCCTTCTCCAATTTTAACATTCAGAAGAAAATCGTCAACGGTTGCAAGAAGGGAGCCTATTTTTTCAGAATGAAACCGGACAGCAACTTTATCATCACGGATTTCACTTTCCATACTTCTAAGGTTATCTGGAGAAAGAGCTTGCAGAATTCTCGCAGCGGATTTTCTTGATTCGGGATCTGGAAATTCAATTTTACCTGTAATTTTCATAAGCACTCCCATCGCTTTTCCAACTTATTATCTTTATCGTTTTTGGTTTCTCGTTCCGGACTTTTGGAGCTGATCACCTATGATTCTGTCTGCAATACCCAGGAATTCCTCTGCACTTCCAATAGGGATTGCAGCACCTGAAGCTACACTGTGCCCGCCTCCTCTTCCGCCAACTGCACCTGCAGCTTCCCTCATGGCAAAAGCGAGGTCAAGACCCTTTGAGACAAGTTCGCGTGTACCCCTTGAGGATACTTTCAGGATACCTTCGGATTTGTTTATGCAGATGAAGGGAAGTTCGGGATGAAGGTAGCGGACAACTGTACTTGCCAGGCTCCCGGTAGAAAGAGCATCAACAGTAATAATGTACCAGAGATTCTCTCCTTTGCGAATTTTTTCTACATTTTCTCTGATGTTCATTGTAAGTTTTTTCTCATGTTCATTTTTAAGAGCAAAGGCTTCATTGACAATAGCCTGGTCTTTCAGGCAGAGAGAGATAGCAAACCCATAGATTTTCTGTTTTCCGCATGTACTAAGAATAGAAATAAAATCATAAACATTTCTTACAAGCTCCCGGTTCAGGAGTAAAACTTCTCCTATGACTGCTTCAATAGCTTCAGGGCTTGCCTGCCTGACAAGTTTCAGGGCAACAGCATTGGCAAGCCTGGAGACTTCTTCCTCAGACAAGTTTTCAATCCTTCCTGAAAGCCCGAGCTGGTTAAGGAATTCTTTAACTTTTTCAGGGTAACTGGTTATATCCAGAAAAGGTTCGGTAGTATATGCAAGTATATCTACAAGGTCTCCGTCTCCTACTTTGAGTCCCTTTCGAATAGACACGACACCTGATTTTAAGGCTTCTTCAAGAATGAAGGCATTAGCCGTGTGAAAGAGCTGCTTGTCTCCGATTGCACCTGCGATAGCTAATCCTGCAAGATCAATGTTATCGGCTGCTAGTTCTCTGGCTACCAAATAGCAGGTACCAGAAGCCGAGATATCAGTGGCCCCATCTATTCCTACCAAATGGGCGTTCACAACTACTTTTGCCGGAGACCGCCCCACAGGCTGATGATGGTCAAGTACTATAACGTCGGCAGCCACTCTACCTATCAGATCAGGCTGCCCACTGCCCATATCGCAGAAAATAACAAGTTCATCCCTGGAGATGCTCCTGTTCACTTCTTCAATTACAGCTTCATCCAGCCTTCCAGCTATCGAGAGCTGGAAGCAGATGCCTGCCCGCAGCAGGGTCTGTGCCATTATCCCGGCTGAGGTAAACCCGTCAGCATCATTGTGTGAGACTATTCGCACAAATCTGTATTTCCGGATTTTTTCGGCTGCATTTTTTGCAAGATTTATCAATTTTTCAAGCTCGCTCAAAATCCATCACTCAAAAAACTTAGTAATAAAGTCAAAAGATCGATTTAAAAGATTGATTTAAGATATACTGCTAGACACAAAGGATATCAGTCTATACTGGCTTGATAATATAAAACTTTGTACATTCAATAACCGAAGGGTTTTTACACATCGGACCAGATTTTTTGTAAAAAAATAAAATTAAGAGTTATATTTTATGTATTGTTGTTCAACTCCTTGAAACATTTATATAACACAGTTGCTAACATAATCAAAGAAGGAAACACTGTAATTATATTTATGTTATATTCTGAAATATATCCAAAGATCTTATTAAAAACATCATTTAAAATCTGGTGCTTCTATTATATTCAGTTCTGAGTTTTTTTGTCCTAATTGAGATTGTAAATTCTACGGTATTTTTGGAAAAGGAAATATCATAGGCAATGGTACCTATCAAATCAAAAACAACAGAGTTCGAAAATATATCCGCCGCATTCGCGGCAGAGTATTCAATGATCGAATTAACACATTTTTTGATAATGTTCGAAAAGACGAATCCATTATCATTATCGGCTTTCCCTATCGAAAAATAAATTGCCGGATTTTCCAACTTGATTAACTTATTGTTGAAAAGGTATCAATGTTCTTGAAAATATTAGAATATGTGGGTAGTTACTTATTTTCGGGATAACATTAAGTTCTTTATTCAATTCATTATTTCAGTTGTTATTTCAGTTTATCACTTCAGTTCGTAAGTGACTGGATAGGAGCAGGAATTCTCCCTCCCCGTTTTATGAAAACCTCGGAACTGAAATCGCTTACCGGCATAATAGGTGCGTTTCCAAGTAGGCCGCCGAATTCTACGGAATCTCCAACTCCTTTTCCAGGTGCAGGAATAACCCTAACTGCCGTAGTTTTCCTATTTATTACTCCTATTGCCATCTCGTCAGCAATAATAGCCGAAAGGGTGGAAGCAGGAGTATCACCTGGGACTGCGATCATATCAAGGCCCACAGAGCAGACGCTGGTCATGGCTTCGAGTTTTTCCAGACTGAGAGCTCCAGCCTTGACGGCTTCTATCATGCCTGCGTCCTCACTAACAGGAATAAAAGCCCCACTCAGACCACCTACCGAGGAAGAAGCCATAGCTCCGCCTTTTTTCACGGCATCATTCAGAAGAGCAAGAGCTGCGGTCGTTCCATGAGCTCCGCAGCGCTCAAGCCCCATTGCCTCCAGAATTGCAGCAACGCTATCTCCAATTGCGGGCGTAGGAGCAAGAGATAGGTCGAGAATCCCGAACTCAACTCCAAGCCTTTGCGAAACTTCCCTACCCACCATTTCTCCCATGCGGGTTATTTTAAAGGCTGTCTTTTTGATCGTCTCCGAGATTTCTGTAAGATTCGGTTTTTCAAGCTCGCGGATAGCAGCATTGACAACACCCGGCCCACTTACCCCAACATTAATCACGCACTCAGGCTCGCCTATTCCGTGAAAGGCTCCAGCCATAAAGGGATTGTCTTCAGGGGCATTTGCAAAGATGACAAGTTTGGCACAACCTATTCCATCTCTATCCGCAGTCAAATCAGCAGTCTTTTTTATGATACTCCCCATCAAGTCAACTGCATCCATATTAATTCCGGTTTTTGTGGTGGCAACATTTACCGATGAGCAGACTTTTTCCGTGCCTGCAAGAGCTTCCGGAATGGAATTGATAAGCTTCAGGTCCCCAATAGTTGCGCCTTTGTGGACAAGGGCACTGAAGCCTCCTATAAAATCCACTTCTGTGTCTTTTGCAGCTTCATCCATTGTTTTTGCGATGGAAACGAAATCTGGAGACCTGCAACTTTCGGCTGTCACGGCTATCGGAGTTACCGAAATTCGCTTATTGATTATCGGAATTCCGTAGAGATTCTGGATTTCGTTCGTTGTGCGCACAAGCTCTTTTGCACGGGTGGTTATCTTTTCATAAATATTCTCATTGAAAACCTCAATATCAGGATGGCTACAATCCCTCAGGCTGATGCCCATTGTTACGGTTCTGATATCGAGATGTTCCATCCTGATCATCTGGATTGTTTCCAGGATTTCTTTCGGGTTTATAAGCATGAAAAATTACCTCTCGTTTTAGATAGATTAATTTCCAGATTAGATCCTGTGCATGAAGCGAAATGAGTCTTCATGCTGTACCTTTACCTCGACTCCAAGGCTCTTCCCCTCGGCATTCATAGCTTTCTGAAAAGCCACAAGGTCAAAGTTTTCCTGTGGAGCTTCTGCAAGCATAATCATGGTAAAAATACCCTGCATGATAGTCTGAGTGATATCGACAATATTTACATTGAAATTTGCCATCACAGTAGTAATCCTGGCAACAATTCCTACCCGGTCGCTGCCTATAACCGTAATAATGAAACGACTTGATACCATCTTATATCTCCTGCCAATCGAACCTTTTTCCTGCAGGTCGATGCTTAAACATTATAAATAGAGAGATTTTGCTCAATTGAAGACCTGATAGATAATAAATTAAACCGCAGTAAAGTAAGTCATTATAATAGGATTATTTATAAGATAAGTAATTCCAGTTAACTGTTTTAAGTAAATCGTTCTTAAAGTAAGTTATTCATAAAGTAAATTGTTATTGTACTATCCCAAAACCAATTTTACTCTCAAAATCGATAGATTTTTAGAATTATTTTCGTAATCCGAAGTTTGACTGATTATTATTCCAACTTTGAGATTTAGAGAAGCAATTTTGAGTTATGGGATCAGCTCATTAAAAAGCTATTCTTGAGATTAACCTTTCTTAAAGGAAAAACGTTCTTAAAGTAGAAGCCTCAAACTCTAAAATAATATATAATGCAAAATAAATCAAAAAAGCTCAAATTCAAAAAGGAAAATTCTGTTAAAACATATTGAGGACCTTAAATAAACAAATAAGCTGTGAACTCAGATGTTTTCTTTAAAATACAGTTCAACAATTTTTTCAATGACTTCCTGAATGCTTTCTTTTCCTTTCAACTTTATTGAAAAATCGGAATATTTCTGATAAAGGCTCATTCTTTCTTCAAAAAGTTCTTTCAAGCTTCTATCCCTGAGTCCCACTATGCCTCTTTTTCTTGCATTTGGAAGTCTTTTGACAATGATTCGGAAGGAAGTGTCCAAAAAAATTATTTTTGATATCTTTTTTAAATGTTCCATGGCTTTTTCGGAATAAACTACACTCCCGCCAGGGGAAATAACATACCTGTCAATCTTCCCGAGCCCGAGAATAGCTTCTTCTTCATATCTTATAAGAGCCCAATCTCCCTGTTTATCAATAAGAGTTTGGAGGGGCATTCCGGTATTTTCCGTGATCAGGCGATCTACATCAATAAAAGAATAGTCAAGGCGCTTTGCAAGTACCTTTCCTATAGTACTTTTTCCCGCTCCTGCCATGCCAATTAATGTTATGTTCATTGCCACACTCTTCTAAACTCTAAAAATAAGGGAATTCGCTACCTGAAACTTCCCTGCACAAAATAATTATACGTAAAATCATTCGGACAATATATCCTTCAGCTATATATAAATGTACAACCTTGCCGTTTACTTGGGAATAGTTAATAACTATAGTTTGGAGTTTGAAATTACAAGACAAAGTCGGAATATCTCAGTACATTGCTATTATTTTTAAAGTGCCTGAAAAAAACGAATAACGTTTAGAGTACATCCAATGAAGTCAGGAGATGTTCTATATGGACAAAAAATAAGCAGCTTGAATGCTCTATAAAAAAGTGTAATTAGGTGGAGTTTATCCAAAAAGTTAAGAAATGATAATAAAGAGATCAAAAAATTAAAGAATATATTTGAAGAATTTGTTTCTTTAAATAAGTTCTCTCTTGAAAAAGTAAATTCTTGAAGAAATTATTTTCTTTAAAGAATTCATTTTCTCAAATACTTGTCTTTTTGATTTATGGGATTAGCGTCAAGGCTGAGAAGATGCCTTTCAATCTCTTCCGAAGAATGAAGAAAAGAAAGTATATGCTCAGAAAAGACAGTTCTGGCACTTTATACGTAATACTTCAAAAACCCTCTGGTGGTCATTTTATCTACCTGCTCAAGAGAAATAATTGCAAGATACATAAAAAGTCGAATTGAAAACACAAAATGAAGCACAAGCATCTTTATCCAGGGACTGTCCGAGATAATTGCCATCCCACAGATCCAGCTACATAGCTTCAGAGAATATGAGATAAGCATGCTTTTATAAAAATTCAAAAGCATGAGGAGAGTATTAGAAAAGAAAAAACTCCAGCTAGAAAATATATTTTCTGTACTGTTAAATCCATAAGCGTAACAAATCCTTACTTTCTGTTACTATTTTAATTTATGCACTTTTATTCGTTTCTCAGAGTGTCTTGTGAGGTTAAAAAATCTCAAATGAAGTTCACACGTTAAGAACGAAGTTTATTCAATTAAAATCTGAGGATTATTCAATTCGGATTATTGATAAATTTACTCAAAAACAGTCAAATTCAGATAAAAATCAGATTTATTCGGTTAATAACATGTGAAAAGATAAATTAGCCGGATAGGATGCCTGGGAAAACAAGAAATCGGATCGATCAAAATTATTTCCTCCCTGCATCCCTGTACCTGGCCTTAATACAATTTTCCGGAAACCGTTGAGGGTCAACACCTATTATCTCACTCTGGCGAAACGAAAACGGAAAAATCCGGATATTGCTTTTACAGGAGGAGCTAGTCTGTCTGTAGACATCTTGTTGAAGGTAAAACTTATATTTAATACTTTTCTTACTAAACGTAAGAACAAATAAAAATAGTATTTGGTATTATTGTAGATATATCTTAATTTTATTTTTGCCTCTAAATAAAATTCCATCATTAAGTTCCTGAAGGTTCTTAAGGAGAATGGAAATCGCCATTTAAAAAAAGATGATAACCAAAAAATGAGTAAAATTAGATGAAAGCGAAATATTCTGAAAATTAGAAGAATAAGTATTTTAAAAAGTAAAAAAGAATTAACTTAATCTTTTGTATTTTCTATGACCTGTTTGCCCCTTTCCGCTGGTATGATTGTCAGCTCAGCATTTGGAAATTCTCTTCTAAGTGGTTCGCCATCTGCAAGTCTGTCCATGGTAATTGCAACTGCCGCAACTTCAGAGTGGGGCTGGCTTCCAACTGCAACATTCCAGTCAGCAAGCTGGTAAATTTCTGGAGGAACTTTCTCTGCTCCTACGACAATCATAAGCCTGTTACAGCTTTTAAGCTCGTCAGTGACGTCTGGCAGATTGACCCCATACATTGAAAGATGGCAAACTTGTCCGCCGACAGCTTTCCATTCTTTGATTTCCTGCTTATAATTGACATTATTTTTAACATAGAAATCTCCGCCCCAGCGCCTGACAACATCCTCAAGAGTTTCAATTATTCCGGGGTCATTAGAGGCAAGGAGCATACCTTCTGCACCGAGCAGCCGGGCAGTTAAGCCCACGTGGGTAGTGATTCTTTTATCCCTTTCTGGGCGGTGCCCCAGGCGCAGCAAAACAATCCTTTTCATGCTCGTGCTAAAACCCTACAAGGTATTAAAGGATTTCACTGAAAAAAAAGAGAGAAGATTATTGGAACCCGTAAGTTCCGGGAATTCTCTTCAAAAGCATGCCCTCAACAACTATCGGGTTTGTTCTCTGGGCTGTTGTCAATGCGGTATCAAGCTTGAATTCTTTTTCAGCATAGATAGTAAGAATCGGGTCTCCCTTCTTAACTGACTCACCCATTTTCTTGTGAATGGCGACCCCGGCTCCTTTATCATTAGGAGCTCCTGCAAGCCTGGCAACCTCAATTATCCACTTATTGTCAAACTCGATGACATATCCGTCTGCAGAAGCGAGAATCTCGGCAGTATATTGTCCCACCGGGATGTCATCCGAAGTAATTTTTGGATCTCCTCCCTGGGCTTCAATAATCTGTTTCATCTTTTCAAGGGCTTTTCCATTCCTTAGAGTTTCCAGTGCAACTTCCTTTCCGCGATCTCTTGGAGCAGCACCTCCCATCTCAAGCAGGATACCCGCAAGAGCGGCACTCTTTTCAATGAGACTGTTTGGACCTTCCATACTTTCCAGCACTTTAAGGGCTTCTCTGACTTCCAGTGAAGGACCTACTTTTCTTCCAATGGGGGACGAGCCGTAAGTGATTGCACACTCAACATTCATTCCAAGCCGGTGTCCGAGGTTAATCAGGTCTCTTGCAAGTTTTTGCCCTTCCTGAACAGTTGGGACTTTTGTACTTGGCCCGACCGGGATATCCATTACCACATTGTCGGCTCCAATAGCTCCTTTTTTTGCCATAATTGAGGCCAGCATCTGGTAATAAGGATCAATGGAGAGAGGGTATTCAACCCTTATTAGCTTGTCATCGGCAGGCGCGATATTTGTGGCTCCACCCCAGACTAGAGCACCCCCTACTTTTTCGGTTATCTCTTTGACTTCCTGAGAGCTGAATTCTACAGGACAGAGCACCTCCATCAGATCGGCAGTTCCGCCTGCTCCTGTGATTGCTCTGGAACTCGTCTTTGGAATAAGAAGCCCATTTGCAGCGATAATAGGGACAACCAGCAGAGAGATCTTATTTCCGGGTACTCCTCCTATCGAGTGTTTGTCCATTATAGGGTGGGTGTCAAATTCGATCGTGTCTCCACTCTCAATCATAGCTCTTGTAAGCCATTCTACCTCATCATCGGTCATTCCGTGGATGTAAGAAGATGTTATAAAAGCCGAGAGTTCAATCTCACTGAGATTTTCTTCCACGATATCATTTACGAGCGTCTTAATCTCATCCTGCGCAACAGGCCTTTTATCCATCATTTTCTTGATTACGGATGCGGATTTTGAACGAAATGCTGGAACGACTTCAACCGGCTTATCCCACTCCCTGAAGTGTTCGTATACTTCAAAAAAAACTCCTATAGTGCCGGGGGGAACCATATCATCTGTTGTATCCACAATAGCAGAAAGACTCTCGTGCCCACGAATACGAACTCTATCCCCCGGATTAACCCCCAGTTCCTTTGCGTCGGCAATATTTAGTAACACTTTATGCTGCCCTATTTTCATATTAAAAAGTTCCAGCTTCAACTGCATGAGTAAACTCCTTTCATTTCATTGTCTTTATAATTAAATTTGTTAATGTAATTTGTTTCTCTGAATCCAGACTTTCTGCTTACTTCTTCTCTACCTGGAAACTGAGAGTCGAGCCTGAAAAAAACTGATATACTAATAATAAATTTAAATAATAAATATTAAGCTGAGATGACATATTAACCTTCACATTATTTTAATTAATTCTACAAAAAATATTCAGAGACGAAGAATAAATAGATTAAAAATAGTTTTATTAAAAGAAAATAGCGTTTGTATCTTTAGGTTGTGTTTTAATCGATTCCACACCTACTGCATATTATCTGTCAAAAAATTAAAAAAATTTCAAATGAATGATTTTCTTAAAAGTTTAAATCGAATGTGATTGAAGAAACAATAGTGGATAGGAACAAACTAAGATGTATAGTACTTCTTTTTATCTCCAGTATATTGATTGCTCTCATTTGTTATTATTTATCCACATTTTAGTAATACCAGTTACCTTCTGGTAATATTTCATTCAAATTTACTCAAACTCACTCATTTATTTAGTTGTTACTTATAGTCAAGCCTAGATACGGAAACAAGACCCTTTGTGATTCCCAGTGCAGCGAGTATTATCAGCGCTACAGTTAAGAGAACCATAAATAGATTTCCTTCATCAGCAAATTTGAACATTAAGTAAAATAGAATAACGTCTAGTATTGCTCCAATGCCTATCAAGATAATTGCCGGGCGCCCTAAAGCTTTTCCAGTATCCCTTCCCATTGTCATCAATCCTGAAATAATTATCATCAAATTAAGGTTTAAGGCTTATAAAATACCTAAATAAATAACTAAACTAAATTACTTTTAACAAACACGACTCTTTTCGTAAAAGAACCATAATCGAGAACTTATTAATATAATAAGTTTGTAGCTAAGTATGATATTTCGCGAAATTTATCAAAGAATTGGGGTAATTACATATAAATCTTAGGTAATTACAATCCTTTAGGTTCAAACAGGCAGAAAATCTAATACTTTAAGAATAGATTAATATTTTTTATTTTTCAGCAGAAAGATTTCTTTTTTCAAAGTGGCATCTTAAAGAAAAGTATTCATTAAAAGATTAACATCAGAGAAATTCAAGACACAGAGACACATAGTACTCTCTTGCGATTCTCTTGAGCCAATCAGGCACCAGGCAATATCTGTCAACTATCAGCTCATTCAGGTAATATAGGGACTCCTCGGTTTTACAGTCACAGAGCCGCCTTATAGCTGTTCTCCTTCCCCATGCCGATCTTTCGTTATCCAGAGCTTCAAGGTAAAGCTGGTATTCCTTACTTTCGTCCATTACATTATAAATATCTACCAATCAATATAACTATTTGTATTGGACATCAGGAATTAAAATATGTTGCAAAGATACCCTGCCAAATGTCTTTTCCTGCAGTTTCATAAAATATTAATAAATAACAAGTAAAAAAGAAAAATAAATTAAAAAGAAACCGACATTAGAAAATAACAAATAAATTATCATATTAACAACTAAACTATCATATTTTGTATACAGTTGTTATATTGTAAATTATATACGGATATAATAAATTGTTGAGTAGATCAGTGTAAAGAAAATACTCAGGATTGTATGTTGAAGACATAAAAGATTGCCCTAATCTTATAAAAAAATAGAAAAAAAGAAATAAGAATTCTCATACAATGATCAGTTGATGAGAATTCCTGCACAAGGTTTTTGTCTGTTCTTGTTCGCTATGCTTTAGTATGTAAACATTAGATAAAAACGATATATAATTAACTGAAATTAAATTTCAAGCTTTGAAAGATATTGGTTAACGTTGAAATGTTTAATGAGAGGGATTATTTTAACGGCATTACCAATTTTTGGTCGTCCATCATTATGTGGTTGATGTTTTCATTATTACTTTTCCAGTGCTAGAAATCCTTATGTTTCGTGCATCAAGCATGCCATTAACCTTACTGAATTGTAAAAAAGGTATGATGCGCCATTAGAAGTGTTTTGGAAATAACATCAACTGAGTAATGGTGTACGACCTAAAATCATATGGGATAACTTAAGGTCAATGTGCACCTAAATTTCAGGAATATTTACGGGATTCAGTACCAAAATCTAGTGATGAATATAAAATGCAAAAATCACTAGATTTTGGAACAGAGCATTTACGGTCTGAATTTATAGTTAACGTTACCTATTATCATATTGTAGGGATGATTTGAATTTTAAGACAACATCTTAGAGAGTTCAGCCAGCCTTGAGATATCATATCACTCGATCCATAATGAACCTTAAAATTAATTAGTGAACATAGTGTTCGTAGCTTCACATAAGCATACAGGATTCAGAGTTATTAGGTGATCAATAACTAAATTTCCTTGACACTATTATACTTTCCATTTTGGAAAATACATAGACGTCCTTTTACTAATTTTTCAATTATTGGTGGGCACGATCTCAAGTGCGTAAGGAATGTATATTATTAATGAACTATTACTATTGGTGGGATAACTGATGTGGTAACCAAGAAAGAGAACTACACTCTCGGAACTTAGGCATTTAGCTGTGAAATCGATGGGGTTACTAGGTTTATGGCATTGGGAGTCACAGAGTCTTTAGTTTTGAGAGTCTCAAAAGATAATCTGTTACTCTTAATAGGCTATCAACATCATACTTTTGCATAAATCAGGATCAATGTTTGTCTTTTTGATGTGGTCATTTTTCCAACTGGATAATTATTTTTAACCAACGAAAAAAACAGCTAAGAGCCAATAAAAGAAATAAGTGAATATTAGGAGTTGAGGTGTATGGGAATAGTCGAAGAAATGCAAGTTGTGAAGAACATGACTTTTGTGCCGGCAACTGAAATAAAAGGATCTAAGGTCTTCACTGTTAAAGATGAAGAACTTGGAAAGATTGAAGAGGTCATGATTGACTCTGAAAGAGGAAGAATAGCATATGTAATACTTGCTTGTGACTGTGTTCTTGGCATGTCCTGTAAATTATTTGCCGTTCCTTGGGAGGCTCTTGAAGAAAATAGAGGCGATTATATCCTTAGAGTTGATAAAGGAGCATTCGAAGAATCAGAAGGTTTGGATGATGACGTTTGGATTTTAACTCATAATGATTTAGCTAGAGTGTATGAACAGTATAAACTTCATCCTTACTGGGAAATTTAAAAGATAATTTTTGGGTGATGAGATGAAAATTGTTGTTTCCTATCCGATTTTCTTCCCTAAGATGACAGGAAAAGTCTGGAGGTTCTAGGAAACCTTTATACTTTTGAGAATATATGCCTAAATTTAGGATAATGGGTATGAGTTCTTGAGAACTATAAGCATGAGAACCTCTACTGCATTTCCTCAAATACGGGAGGATACATTCCTTTTGCGAAACTGGGCATTACTAAAGGACATGACTCGCAAATTTCTAATAAATAACTTATTCTGTTTCTTTCATATTGCCGAAGATCAAAAATTTCCATGGCTTTTTCACGTTATGAAATCAGATGCAATCATATTTATTCCCAAAGAATAGTACAATTGATGAGTTTTCATGGAAACTGTTAACTTTAAGAAAATAATGATTGCAACCGATGGCTCGGATTGCTCCAAGATGGCTGCCGAAAGAGGGATAGAACTTGCCCGATTGAGTGGAGGGACGGTTTATGCAGTCTATGTGGTGTCAACTGCTTCCTTATCTATGGATGGGGATTACTTTTCTACCGTTCGTGCAAATCCTAATTTGGAATTAATATGTGAGGCATTGAAAAACCAAGGTCAGCAGGCTGTAGATTCTGTAATAAGTTTAGGAGAGATGAAAGGAGTCAATGTGAAGCCTGTCCTGCTCGAAGGCAATACAGCAGAAGAGCTTCTCCGGTATGCCAAAGAGGAAAAAATAGATCTTGTTATTATGGGCACTCTCGGAAAGACAGGATTGTACAGGCTGCTTCTGGGCAGCGTTGCTGAAAACGTGGTTCGGCACTCAAAAGTTCCTGTTATGGTTGTGGGAAAAGTGTAAGTCATTAGGCTGAGCTCAAGTAACTATAACTTGCAATCATTTACCGGCTCAAGGCTTTGAGATCTGGATTAAGATAGACAATTTGGATTGCTCTGGATGGAGCAAAGCTCTAAAGGAATATAACGAATTGGAGTTTAGAGAGTTTAGTCAACAAAATTTCCATATTTATCCTAGAATATTTTCTGCGACGCTGAATAAAGAGAATGAACTTTCAGCTTTTTACTCAATTAATTTTTCCAATAATAATCTATTCTTTTACGACTTCTAATCTAAAAGTTGCTTCCTCAATAGAATCCCCGAGTTAACGTTAACATAGTATTTTTGTATTCAATTATTGTGTCTGTAGTTTTGTTGATTGCATTTAATAGTACTTGTGCAAAAACTGGATTGTTTTTAGTGACACCTATAAGTACAATTATGAAAATCGCTACCGCTATTATAACTATATATACTGTTTTTACTATGGGATCTATTTCTGCCATCTTATTAGTTAATGTCATTTACTTATAAATAATTATTTTACAGTTTGACGATCGTGTGATAACTTGTGTTATAACTGAGAAGAAGCTTGCTTTTCACGTTTTTATATACTCATTTACTGATTAAACTTGTCATTTTTGTTATTGGTATTTATGTGAAAATCTCGGTGGCGTAACAAAAATCTCAATATATCAAGACGGATTTTGGCAGATATTGTAGCAAATGCAATTAATGGAAACTTATTAACTTACATTTGGTATGTCGACATTTAATTTTGATAAATTATACAAATCACGTTTTTGGGGCTTTGTAGAAATCCTCAGAAATGACTAATCTCCATTTATTTGAACTGAATGACGTAATCTCTTTTTACATATTTAATTTCAGCTTCTTGAAGCTGGTTTAGAGAGGTTTTCTACAAAGCCAAATATTAAGCTTCTAATATTCCATGTAGACCCTTCAAAGAATAGGGTAAAATGTATATTCTTGTAAATCTGTTAGATATTTGCCAAAAAAATTAACATGTATGCTTTTACAGAATTATTAGGTATGTTCCCATAAAACTAGGATTTTCTCTAAACTTCAATACAGGTCTTATGCTTACTCAGTTCAGTTTGTGCATTAAATATTATTCGATGGGGGCACGAATTAATGTTGGATAGTGAAATACAGAAGCTTAGACATCCTGCTGAAATACCTCTTTTCGTTATATGCTTACTAGTCAGTCTATTTATTTACATCATATTAATGGTCGCTCCAATTTTGTTTCCCGAAAAAGTTGGGTTCGAGTATT
>DASXVB010000219.1:0-2881 GCA_036504475.1 Methanosarcina sp. | reverse complement strand
TCAAGTACGCAAGACATATATAATATAATGGAATTATTAGACTGTAGCTTCTGAGATAATCAAACAGGGGAAACCTGCTCTTTCAGAAGGAGGGATATGGGTTAGTGAACCGAGGGGTTATCCAGGGTTGTAAATAGAAATGACAAAGTCCTTAGCTCCGAGTTTATGTTATTATTAGTGGATTCAAAACTTCATAGAGAGATCAAGGTTTTTCCCTCGGTGAAGTTGTTTTCTGTTGAATCTAAGAATAATAATCTGTTACTCTTAAACTAAGGCTATAGAGCTCATGTTTTGTAAAATTGAAAAGTTAAAGGAGATTCTCGAATTATGAGTGAGCTAATAGTTTTTGCATTTCCGGACGAGAAAGGTGCATCTGAAATGGATGAAGCCATTCATCGGCTTAAAAAAGAGCAATTAATCACCCTCGATGATGCCGCAGTTGTCGTTCGCAACCATGATGGCAAGGTCAAAGTAAAGCAAGCGGTAAACCTTGTAGGTACAGGTACTGTAGGTGGAGCGTTCTGGGGTATGTTAATAGGATTGCTTTTCTGGATGCCTTGGCTCGGAATGGCAATTGGTGCCATCACAGGTGCAATTACAGGGAAATTGTCCGATTACGGAATAAACGATGACTTCATTCACGAAGTTGCTCAAACCATAGAGCCAGGAGGATCTGCTCTCTTCCTATTGATTTCAACGTGGACTGAGGACAAAGTTCTTGATGAACTGGGCAAATTCCATCCAAAAGTAGTGCGCACTTCCCTTTCCAAAGAAGAAGAAAGCAAACTTAAAGCCGCTTTTGGTGCTGGAGAGTAATTGAAAATTATATATAAAAAATTATATACAAATAATATAGGCAGTCTAAAATAAAATTTTCTACTATCTTTAGTAGAATTCTCTGTGGGAGCTAATTGCTGAAATTACACGCAAAATAGCATCTTTTAAACTTGACCAAATAAATTGAGTATCCTTGCTTTATCAGGTTTAATCAGCAAATTCCCACAATCTATTTTTCCATCCAGTATTTGTTTGTTTGTTTGTTTCTCTTTCTTCAGATTAAGTCACTTCTTTCCGTAATTCTGTTTTTTTCCATTAATTTTAAATTATCCTACAACTTATGGGAAAGCTTATGGTCCCAAAAATTCTTGTTACTAACGATGATGGTGTCTACTCCACAGGTTTGAAAGCCGCTTTTGACAGTGTTTCGGACCTAGGAGAAGTTACCATTTCGGCTCCTGCTGTCCAGCAGAGTGGAGTCGGACGTTCAATTTCTATATTTGAACCGCTACGAATCACGAAAACAAATTCTGGAGGCATATCCGCTTACGCTGTTGGAGGAACTCCTACGGATGCTGTAATTCTGGGTATCTTCACAATCCTTAAGGAAATGCCTGATCTGGTGCTTTCCGGCTTTAACATCGGAGAGAATATAAGCACGGATACAATCACTACCTCAGGGACCATCGGAGGAGCCCTTGAAGCTGCAAGCCATGGCGTGCCTGCGATTGCTGCCTCCATGCAGGTGCTTGATGAAGGACAGAAATTCGATGATCCCAGAAACTATCAGAGAGAGCGGTTTGAAACTGGGATAAAAGTGGTAAATAGAATTGCTCGAAATGTTCTCAGGAAAGGCATGCCGGAAAATGTAGACCTTCTGAACATAAATATTCCCTATCATGCTGAAGAGGATACTCCTATAGAAATAACCCGCCTTGCACGAAAAATATTCAAAACTGATGTCGAAGAAAGGCGTGACCCTAGAGGTAGGCCATATTACTGGATTGCAGGCGGCCTGATTCACGAAGAAGAAGAAGGAACCGATGTACATGCTATTATGCAGAAAGGACACGTCTCAATAACTCCTGTTTCCCTAGATTCAACTGCCAGGATAGATTTTTCAGAGATCGAAAAATACCTCTAAATAATACCTCTAAACGTCTCTATCTCTGGATTGCAATTCACTCTTATTTAAAAAATTACTTTGGATCTCAAAGCTACTGAAAATTTCAGAAGTTAATCATAATTGCAAAATGACAGAGAACTCAAAAGTTACCCAAAACAAAAAATGAAAAGAGAAAATTTCATGTCTGAGAAATGTTGATTCTCTTTTTTGCCCAAAAAGGCTCTTTTCTTTTTATTCTTTCAGTTCGTCTTTTTCGATATGAATTGAAATCTCCTTCCATCCACCATTTATAGTATGTAACGTTTCTACCATTGCTTTAATAACATTTACTACGATTTTCTGGACAAAATCATTCATTGGAATTTTTCTCCCATCTACTAAAAGTTCAATCTTCATTTTTTTCCCTCTTTATTGTTGTATTCGTTTCTGGATCTGCTGATTTTTCTCTTTAAGCCTTTTCTCCTTGTTCTAGAATACTAACAGGCATACAATACGGTTTCCTTCGGCTTACTGCAAGCTTGAGTAGCTTCTCGATCTCTTCGGAACTTTTTGCTTCCCTGACATCCACAAGGTTGTCTTTTACCAGCAGACAGGGCTTGAACTTACCATCTGCTGTGACCCTGAGTCTGCTGCAGTGGGCACAAAACTCTGAGTTGTCCATGGGACGAACGAACTCAATCTCTACTCCATCGATAATGTACTTTCTTCTATGGTGCAGGTGCCGCACCTTAACTTCACTTGCCCTTTCAGCCAGGCTTTTTTCGAGAGCTTTCGAGTCAATCATATACTTCGAAAGCCTGGGATCAACGTCCATGAGCTCGATTAGTTGCAGGATAACCGTTCCTTTATATGGCCGGATAAAGTCCATCATAGAATCGATTTCATTATCGTTTATACCTTTCAGGAGTACCATATTTAGCTTCACAGGAGTCAACCCAGCTTCAACTGCACTGTCAATTCCTCTAATAACTTTTTCAA
>DASXVB010000218.1:0-6756 GCA_036504475.1 Methanosarcina sp. | reverse complement strand
TTTCAGGGAGGAGTGTCTAACGGGATCTCCCTTTTTTCAGCAGGCTTGAAAGTAACCAGTCTGGGATTCTTCTCAACTTCGACTTTTCCACTGTTTCTGACTACCGGTAATGCTTTTTTTGTAACAGCTAGTTGTTTATTTTCTGCCTTTGCCTTATTTCTGAGGAACTTAAACTCCTTCGAAAGCATGACCAGCGCTACCAGCGCCATTATATATTCCGTAGTCGGAGATGCAGACCAAACTCCATCCAGGCCGAAGAAAATCGGCAGGATAAAGAGCAGAGGGAGGAGAACAACAAAAATCTTTCCCAAGTGAATAAAGAGTGCTTCTCTGACCTTATTTATCGACTGGTAATATATAGCAGTGAGGAGCACAATACCTTCAACAAGCAAAGAGAATATAAAAATCTTCATTCCATGTAGCGTAACTTTCAGAAGCTCGGAGTCATCCTGGCTGAAGATTTGCACAACTCTTTCCGGAAAAGCGTAGATTAGCACAAATCCGATAGCTCCTATAAGAATACATGAAAGCATTGTCAGTTTCAAGGTTTTTGAGACTCTTTCGTAATAGCCAGCTCCATAGTTGAAGCCTATAATTGGCTGCACTCCCAGAGCTATTCCTTCGAAAAGCATAGAGAAAATTGAAAATACATATCCTATAATTCCATAGGCTGAGACCGCAAGCTCGGAACCGTACCTGAGCAACATGTAATTGTGCGCAAAGAGCACGATAGCCAGTGAAAACTGCATCACGAAAGACGGGAAGCCGGCTCTAAGGATCTGAAGCAGGGCCCCGAATTTGAATTTCACGGCTTTAAGCCGGAGTCTCAATTTTGCCTCGCTACTAAAAAGGTAATTCATGAGCAGTATTGCCGGAAGAGCAAAGGAAATTACTGTAGCAATGGCAGCACCTGACATTCCCATGCCCATACGCATGATAAAAAGGTAATCAAGCACGAGATTCACGACTACTCCTGCAATCATGATATTCATAGAGAGTCTGGGTTTCCCGTCGTTCCTGACCAGCGGATCAAGGGCAATTGCAAGGATCATAAAGATCGAACCCATGAAGATGATCCTAAGGTACTCGCGGGCAAAAGCAAGGGCAGGACCGCTGGCTCCAAGAAGACTGATTGAGGTTTCACAAAAAATCAGTCCAGCTACAGTAAAAACTACTCCTGTAAGAAGACACAGGAAAAAAGCACTATGTACTATATCTAGAGCTCTGCTGAAATTTCCCTTTCCAAGTTGCAGGGCTGTAAGACTGGATGCACCGACCCCGATAATTACTCCTATGGCAACTATAACCATGTAAGCAGGATAGGCAAGGGTGACTCCTGCAAGTCCCTGACTCCCGATAGCATTTCCTATAAAGAAGCCGCCAATTATCCCCTGGATTCCAGCAATGACAATTCCCACGACAGTCGGGAAGGCAAATTTCAAGAACAGATTCGCTATACTCCCGGATTTCATTTCTTCATCACTTACCATTCCAGGCCCTCCTTGTGCTGTAAAGCCATCTTTTCAGAGGTCTGGTTTTGAAATCCCGGAGCTACTTTTACTATTATTGCCAGGCGGAAGCACCTGTTCAAATAAAGGTAGGTTGTGTTTTGTTTCTGTAAAGTTTGGTATTTTCTTAAAGTTTTACCTATTTTTGAGGGATTGAAGCAATAAGCTTTGGTCCTCTCAAATAGTTCAAACGAGGTCATAATTCATCCTGAGTAAAGCTTCTGAAAATATGCAGATTCAAGTATAGCTGCCTTGTTGCAGAACTAATTAGCCTGTCTATTCCGAACTGGTAACTGCATATAGTCTGTGGGTTAATTTGTGTGCATTTCTGCAACAATTATTCGTTTTACGAAGCTTCATCATTTATTAGAGATTTGAAGAGGATTCAAACGAACCAAGAATCCTGTTGAATCATGCAACAAAGCAAGTAAAACCATATTCAGATAGTTATTTAGTAACAGCTAATTTATATATATTAAAAATTATTTATATGTATATATAGATTTGCACTCTTTTTTATTTTAACAGGTTATTTATTCTGGGATCTCAAAAGCATTTAAGTAGATAAACTAGTCTTATTTACGTCAAAAACTCGTATTAATACCTCAAAAGCCAAAAAATTTGATAAAATAGTTCAGTCTTAGTTATTATCCCTTAAAAAGCATTAAATCTGTTAATGGGCTATTAAATTTGCAAATAAGCAGAAATAAATCTGAAATCAAACGGCTACCGATCTAAAATGAATCATATTTACGAAAATAGTAAGTTTAAAGTTTTCAGAAGCTTACACTAAGTTTTTTCTATAGGAAAAAGATCAAGGGCTTACCTATCCATTTTTATGCGAGAAGCTCCTTTACGTCTAAACTGAATTTATTACCTTTACTTACATTTACTCATTCATTAACCTATATGCTGCTAAGCTTTTCATGTAAATCGTTTGTATAACTTTCTCTTCATATTTATAAAAACATTCCAGCTACTGGAAAGAACAAACTGATCTAAAATGCCTACTAAAAACTTTACCTGTATTCCCCCTGAAATCCTGGCTCCTGTGGGCGACGAAGAAGCCCTGCTTGCTGCAATTCGAGGAGGCGCTGATGCTGTATATCTCGGGGTCGGCGAATTCAATGCTCGTCAGGGTGCAAAGAATTTCACTCTCGATGACCTTGATGCAGCCGTGAAACTAGCCCATTCACACGGAGTTTTTGTTTATCTGGCTCTCAATATCCCGATCAAGCAAAAAGAGCTACAACACGCGCTTGAGATAGTTGATCGTGCATATGCAACCGGAATAGATGCAATTATTTTTCAGGACCTGGGACTTCTCAGACTTTTAAATGAAATCTATCCAGACCTGCAGCTTCACGCAAGCACCCAGATGACTATTCACAATAAAGAAGGAGTCGATTTTTTAGTAGGTCTGGGAGCAAAAAGAGTTATAGTCTCAAGGGAACTTACTGCGGCTGAGGTAAAAGACATAGTAGACCACTCAAAAGCAGAGATTGAGGTTTTCGTTCATGGAGCACTTTGCTACTCTTATTCAGGCAAGTGTCTTTTCAGTAGTTTTTTGCATGGCAGGAGCGCAAATCGGGGAGCCTGTGCCCAGCCCTGCAGACGTCGGTACAGGTTCGTGGTAAATGACAAGGAAGTTGATGAAAGACATATCGGTGGCAGTTATCCCATAAGTTGTGCTGAACTCTCCACACTTACAGCGCTTGAAGAAATTGTAAAAACAGGTGTTGTAAGCCTTAAAATTGAAGGACGGATGAAAAAGCCTGAATATGTTACTGCAAGTTCTGCTGCCTATAAAGCCGCAGTCGAAGGCTTTTGCAGTCTAGGGGAAAATCCAACAAAAGAGGAACTTGAATCAAAGGAAGCCGAGCTTGCAAAACTTTTTTACAGAGGCTTTACGAGAGGATTCATACTCGGGGAAAAAGGTGTGTCCCATCCCAAGTACAGCTCAAACTACGGAGCGTTCCTCGGAAAGGTCCTTGATATTTCCCGTTCAAAAGGGAACACGAAACTTACAGTTCGGCTGAATGAGGATATCCAGGTAAAAGACGGCATAAGTATTTTTACGCGGGAGAGAATGCTCGGCTCGGCAGTTACAGGCATAATCGCTATTTCAGGCGAACACATAAAAAGTGCAAAAAAAGGTGACAAAGTAGGGCTTGAAATCAGCTCGAAGACCGGAAGAGCAGTTCAGAGAGGGGACGAACTCCACCTCACAACAGACACGCATCTCCTCGATACCCTTCAAAAAACGAAACTGAAAACCCTTTCTGTAAGCATAAAAGTAAGAGCTAGAAAAGGAGAGCGGTTTACGGTTGTGATTGAAGAAGATAATGAAAAGTTCAGAGAGATTAGGGGGACCAGAGAAAAGGCTCACGTTGCGGAATTCACGGACGATTACATAGTCCAAGAAGCAAATAAAGCCCCAACTACGATTGAACAGATAAGAAAGGCAATGGAAAGTCTTGGAGATACTCCTTTTGAGGCCGCCTCAGTCGAGATTGAAGCTGATGAAGATGTCTTCATCCCGGTTGGCATATTGAAGAATGCGAGGCGAAAGGCTGCAGACCTCCTGCTAGAAAAAATCCTTAGTGTGGATAGGAAAGAGCAAAAGCACCCAGATCTTGCAGCTTTCAATTACCTGTGCAATTCTGAAAACGGCAGCATTGAAGCGAGTAATAAAGAAGAGAATACTACAGTCATCGGTAGTACAATTAGCAATGCCATTGGTGCTACCCGAAACCGAAATACAGCCTCAAAGCATCTCCTTCTGAGCGTGGAAGTAAATGAAACCTCTTCCCTCTTTGAGGCTGCATTTGCCGGTGCAGACATAATTTACATTCCGATTTCAAAGTTTGAAGAGCTTACTGCGCCAGAAAATGCGGAAAAGCTCGAAGATTTGAAAGCCGAAAGGATCGAACTTGTCTTCAAGGTTCCCCTGATAAACCACGATAGTGAACTGGATAAGCTCAAGCCCCTGCTGGAAAAAATAAAAGCTGCAGGCTTTGGAATAGCCTGTTCCGAGTTTGGGGCCGTACAGCTTGCAAAAGATCTTTCTATATCTTTTGCCGCGGGGAGGGAGTTCAATATTTTTAACGCTTTTACAGCCAACATGCTCTTCCAGGCAGGAGCGTATAGAGTGACCATCTCAAGTGAACTGAACCTGAGCGAAATAAAAAATGTTTGTGAAGCCCTTCAAACTTGCAAGGGTTCGGGACAGACTGAAATTTTCGTATATGGTAGAGAACTTATGCTCATTACAGAAAATGACCTTTTAAAGCCTCTTGTTGATAGAAAAATCGTAAGAAGGGACAGTGAAGTGCTTCTCGTTGATCAAGAAGGTTCCGAATTTCCGGTAAAACGGCTGGGGACCCGAACCCTGATTTATAACTCAAAAGTGCTTGATATGCTGAAATACGTTAAGAACGTGAAAGATTATGGTGTGGATGTGCTACGGCTTGATCTTTCATTCAATACCCAGGCTGAGATAAAAGAGATTATAAAAGCATACAACGAAGCCCTTGCAGGAAAAGAAAACAGGTTAAAACCTGCAAAAGGAATTGAGTACACCACAGGGCATTATTTTAAGGGAGTTTAATGGAAACTCCTGGAAATAAAAAACAACCACTTTCTGGCGGTGCTGAATAGGGAAGAAAAATATGTTTTAATTCAAATTTTCTTGTTTGAAATGCAATTCAAATGTGAAAGACTTTACACTGATCAGGATGGATTCTCCAGCAAAAATGCAATCCGGAATATATTAAGAAAAACAAGTTATCTGCCGAAAACAGGTTGTAAGAAAAACTGTTACTCTAGTTATAAAAACCCAAAGATTCTTTGTCTTAATATTTTAAAAAAATTTAAAGTTGCCTGCAAAGCCGGCAACTGCGTAAATCCTGGAAATTTAAAAGTCACAATGTGAAAGCGAATTTCTTGTTTTCGCTTTCTTTACACAGTTCACTATTTTTTCGCATGATTACAATTATTTAGTATTTACTACTAATCCGACAATAGTATTTCCAGAGTACCAAACCTGAACTTGGAAGGTATTAGGGTTATCAAATGCCTGTTGTACAGAACTTTCAATATTGCTGGATGGGTTGGGTAAGTATCTCCAGTCATTACCTGCATACAGCCACAAACCTCTTGTATTCTTGGCAGGATAGGCCTTCAATTCAAGCCAGTACTTGGTTGCTACGCTACTGCTTACTTTTGCCGCAGATACTGCGGCTGTTGGTATCTGTGCTGGAGCTGTTGTTGTTGCAGTGTTGACCTGTAGAGTTCCTACTTGATCATCAGCAGCTGCAGCACTCAAGCCTAATGGAATCGCTGCCAGGATTAAACATACTGTTAAACCTGCGAGTATAAGCCTATTTTTTGACATTTCTTCACCTCAACTTATTTTCCCTACTATCGTATTTTTTAAATCCATAGTACTTTTTAATTTTATTCCATTCTCGAGAATCTTCACAAATTAAGAAAAGACTCTTTAAAATAAACCGAGAAATGTGTCAAGTATTTGCAATACTTGCTAAGTGTTATATTTCTGGTCCTTGTATATGATACTTTTGACTGTGTTTACGGCAATTTAAGTACTATGTAAAGGACGGTTGTATCAAAAGGTGATAGGGTTAACAGGCACCTATTTTACTACATCAAAAACGAAATAATTAAAGATGAATTAACAAATAAGAAATGTCCTGAGAGAGAAGTCCAAGTTGCAAACTGTACGTCGACAGTAGACTGAAGTTCTAAATAGGTAATCTCAGTTGGGGGTAAAATAATAGTTATCACAATTCAAACCTGCTACATTTGGATGATCTGAAAAGTCTATTCAGATGAAAGCTTTTCTTGAAAAGCGTGAAAAAGAACTCTAAAAATCATATTACAGTAGTTTCGATTTGTTGTAGTTCCGAATGACAGTTCTCACTCGTTTACATTATTCCATAAATAGTTCACGAGAAAAGTTTCATTTTTAGGACTTACGCACTTGAGGTACAAAATCAAGCACATTAGACATTGTGGAGAAATGTGTGTTTTAGATAGTTAAAGGTTTAAAGCATACTGATTTCTCAATCCAACCGCGTAAGTCCTAATTTTATTGATTATGATTTCATTTTTATGAATGTGCTCTAAAAATTTCAGTATTGTAAAATCCTGAAGTAAAATTTGTTCATAGTCCCAATTAACAGATTTTGTGATTTTTTTTCTTTCTATTATGTTTTGAAAATTACAG
>DASXVB010000217.1:0-3756 GCA_036504475.1 Methanosarcina sp. | reverse complement strand
TTTGACTCAGTTTGTAGAGACTGTTTTTTTGAAACTTTTAAACTGATTGAATTGCCTCATGTACTACATGTAAGGATATGTTCAGCTTGCGGAGCACACTTTAATAGAGGCCGGTGGGAAGATATTGGTAATATTGAAGATGTGGTGTTAAAGGCCGTAGAAGATGTTCTTTATATCCACAACGAAGCCGGAGACGTGGAAGTTTATCTAGAACCCAGGGAGGTTACACCTTATATATATATGGTGAGAGCTGAGGTCGATGCAGTTGTCAGAGAAGAGCCTGTGCATGCCGAAGCTGAGACTGAAGTAAGGATTCAACGGACAGCTTGTGATATGTGCAGCAGGGAGTCCGGAGGATACTTTGAAGCAATTATCCAGATCCGGGCGGCTGGCAGGTTTCCTACTGAAGAAGAGAAAAAGCGCTGCACGGTTGTCGTTAGGGAATCTATGGAGAGCATGAGAAAGAAAGGTGACAGGCTTGCATTTATAAGCGAGGTACTGGACCAAAAGGAAGGAATAGACTTTTACATGGGTTCAATGAATGCTAGCAGGCAGGTCTGCCGGTTAATCACCTCCGAACTTGGGGGTAGCTTTTCCGAATCTCCTACCCTTGTTGGAATGAAAGATGGAAAGAACCTTTACAGAATTACTTTTTCTGTGCGTCTTCCTGAATTCAAGCCCGGGGACATAATCAGATTCAGAGGAAAGATTATCCAGATCAAGAGCTCAGGAAAGAAGGTTAATGGAATTTCCCTCGAAGATGGCTCAAGATTTCTCTCAACTCCCGAAGAGTTAAAAGGAGCAGAGAAAATAGGTAATATAGGAAATACCGTATTAACAGTGCTAGTTTCAATTGAGGACAATGCAATTCTGGTGCTCGACCCTGAAACTTATGAAACTGTTGCCATAAGGAAGCCGATGTCGTTCAATGCAGAAGCAGGAAGCGAAATTCCTGTTCTGAAAACCTCATATGGAATCTTTGCGCTGGCACATTCCGATATTCCACAGGCAAAATGAAAGGTTCAGAAAGAGGAAATATGCAGAATATTCTTGTAATCGGATTTGATACCCGGAATGTTGTCTGCTCTGCAAGTAGAGCTGGTTATACGGTCTGCTCTATAGATGCTTTCTGTGATCTTGACCTGCAGGATTGTGCATATGCATCGAGATTTCTTGAATGTAGAACCGTACAGGAACTACACCAACTCGAGGCTTCCCGGATAAAGGCTCAGATGGCTGAATTTGGACTCGAATTTGATGCCATTGTTCCAGGCTCGGGATTGGAAGCACTTGATCATAATGAGTTTTCCTGTCCTGTGCTTGCCAGTAGTCCTGATTCTATGCAGAAGGCATCAGACAAACTATACCTGTCAAAAAAGCTTGAAGCCATGGGAATCCCTCATCCAGAATGTTATTCTACTGAAGAATTAGATGCAATAGAATATCCGGTTATGATTAAGCCAGTCTCAGGTGGAGGAGGTATTTTTAACCGGGTTGCCAGGAACAAACAGGAGCTTTTATCTATCCTAGAAGAATTGTTCAGCCTGAATCCAGAGCTTACGGAACAGGCGCTTATTATCCAGGAATTTCTTGAAGGGATTCCCTCAAGTGTTTCCTTGCTTTCTACAAAGAATGAAGCTTTGTCAGTGGCTGTAAATGAACAGCTAATTGGAGTACCATGGCTTTCGCGGCTTCCCTTTGCATATTGTGGAAATATAACTCCTTTTAAGACAGATCAAGCTGAGGAAATGGAATCCCTTGCCGAAGAACTGGTACTCGAGTTCAAGCTAATGGGCTCAAACGGAGTAGATTTTTTAGTTTCAAAAAAAGGACCTGTAATACTTGAAATAAACCCAAGGTTCCAAGGAAGTCTCGATACCGTCGAAAAAGCAATGAATATTAACCTTTTTGAGGCTCATGCTGGCTGCTTTAGAGGAGAACTTCCTGAAAAGCCCGAAGCTAAATGTTTTGCTGCAAGAGGAGTAATCTATTCGGATCGAGAACTTTTTATAGACAGAAAGCTCATGAACCTCATTCTAAGGGAAAAAGGCGCTGATATTCCATCTCAGGGAACTATTGTGGAGCCTGATGGGCCTCTTACTTCCCTGTTTGCGTGTACCTCTAACAGGGAAGAGGCAGTCCTGTCGCTTAAAAGAGGGGCAAATAGGATAAAGGCAAAGGCTTTTATTGAAAATTAAATGAAAAGAAAATACCTGATATTTGCCGAAGGTGTATAAATATCCAGTTGAGAGAGTTCAATTTTTTCTGACTAGAAAAGTTTCTGGAAGAGCAGGGGAATGTAAACTTTAATACTGATATATTGATATAGGGATTTGAGGTGAACATGTTGGTTGATTTAGATGACAAGGTAATTAGAGGATATCTTATGAGTCTTGTAGGGGAAGACGGGCTCAAAATGATAGAAGAAATGCCCGAAGGCGAGGTTACGGATGAAGAGGTTTCAGAGAAGAGTGGGGTTCTGCTGAATACTGTGAGAAGAACTCTCTTCATATTATATGAGAACAAGTTTGCAATTTGCCGTAGGGAGAGGGATTCAAATAGTGGATGGTTAACATATCTCTGGCACTTGGATTTTTCTGATATAGAACACCAGCTTATGAGGGAAAAGAAAAAGTTGCTTCGCAACCTGAAGACTCGCCTTGAGTTCGAAGAAAACAATGTTTTCTATACATGTCCTCAGGGCTGCGTTCGTCTCCTTTTTGACGAAGCTACGGAAACCGAGTTTCTCTGCCCGATGTGTGGGGAAGACCTGGTATTCTACGATAATTCTCATTTTATTGATGTCCTGAAAAAACGTGTAGATGCCCTTAGTTCAGCGTAAGTGATCTGCCTTGATTACCCGAGTCGAAGCAATAAAGCTGCTTGAGGAGGCCGGATGTGCTCCTAATGTAATCGAGCACTGTAAGGAAGTTGCATCTCTCGCAGTTGAGATTGCAAATAAATCAAAAGAAGCAGGACATAATGTAAATCTGGAACTAGTAGAAGTAGGGGCTCTTCTTCATGATTTTGGACGATGCAGGACTCATAAAATCGATCATGCGGTAGAAGGGTACAGGCTAGCCAGAATCAGAGGAATAGAACCAGAGATTTCCGAAATAATAAAAAGACACATAGGAGCAGGAATTTCAAAAGATGAGGCAAGGAAATTAGGGCTTCCTGATGATGATTATTTCCCTCGAAGCCTTGAGGAAAAAATAGTTGCCCATGCCGATAATCTTGTTAAAGGGACGAATCGAATAACTATAACTGAGAGGACTGCCCTTATGCGTAAGAAAGAAGTACCAGAAAATGTGATTCAAAGAGTAAATAAACTTGCTGAAGAGGTAGAAGGGTTTTTCAGTTAAATTTCGGTTTTTCAGGAACCAGGATGTCTGAATGTTCTTTAAAAGACAAGAGTAAAAAATATTGCCCCCCCTTTCTCCAAATTTTACCTTAGATGCATTCAATAAAAAAAGAGAAGGAAAACTTATATATAGCGATATTAATAATGAGATAATGAAGTGCTAAATCCTGCTATTTAAGTTAAAAATATTCACCTCACTAAAACATTTTTTTTAGCGACATTTTCTCATTTTTAACTTATTATGAGGGTATGTTTATGGATAATGACAAATATCTAAAGGGCACAACTACCGTAGGAGTAGTTTGTACCGATGGTATCGTGCTCGCAAGCGAACAGAGAGCCACAATGGGGAATTTCATCGCAAGTAAAACTGCAAAGAAGGTTTATCAGAT
>DASXVB010000216.1:0-2846 GCA_036504475.1 Methanosarcina sp. | reverse complement strand
TTAGACTTCCTGTAGAATCTACTTCCACCTTTTGGGTAGCTGTAATCTTTAGCTTGACACTAGAAGCATTTGACTTTCCGTCTATCCTAATATTATATGTTCCTGGAGGTACATGTGTCTGAGAAACAGTAGCAACGCCATCTTTTGCTTTTGAGGTTTTAGTTATCCATAGGAGAATCTTTGCTCTTACATTCAAGTCGTCTGCCCCTATTGCCTGCACAGTAAAACTGTTGTCAAGCCCAGATGGAATTACTACGTCTTCAAGCTGGTATTCGTAGCTACCATCCACAACCTTTACCTCTTTTTCAAAGGTTACTTGAACTTCTGCATTCTCTCCTGTAAAACCAGTTCCTTTTATCTCCATCATATTCCCAACAACTGGATTTTTGGGAGCGATCTCCCAATTGCTGGAGGCAGCAGCTCCAGGAGAGACGATCAAGCACAACAAAACAGAAAGTAAAATCAGAAATTTCAAATTTTCTTTCTTTTCCATATTCTGAATGGATATAAGAATGGATTTTGTTAATCCAATTTTTTCAGAAAGCAATTTATCTAACCTCTCCTTTTGGATTTTTCTTGATCAGCACAGCTATTGTCTAAAATATATTATAAACAACAATTTTTCTAAATAAACTAACTATAATATTTCTAAACAGGTATAATAATAAATAATAAAACTAGCTCAAATAAATAATAAAACGAGCTTATATCTTTTATCTTTTTGAATTTTTAGCTGCCTTTAACAAATCATCTTCTGATATTTTTTCACATTTTGCCGTCAGAAAGGATGTAGAAAGCTACAATCCTTTTTTTTAGTTCCTCAACTTTTTCTGTTTTCATCTCGAATGATCAAGATTTTTTAGTTGGCTTTTTGGTTTTATTTTTTATTTTTATCTCTTTTTCCCCATACAGCAAGCCCAATCAAGAGTGCTCCTGTAAAGCCTATCAGGAAGGAGGGAATTTTTGGGGGATTCCTTACAGCTTGTACTAATTCGTTTGTTTTGATGTATGGCTTGAGTTCTTCAGAAATGAATGCTTTTGGAGTTTCTAGAATGGACTTAATTCCCAATAAAGAGTCAGTATTTTTTGTTGGAAATTTGTTATTTTCAACAAGATTTTCTGAGCTTGGTTTCAAGCTCGAACCATGTGATTTCCCACTAGATTTTTCCGACTGTGATTGAGCTGTATCTTCAAGGTTTTCGTTATTTTTTCCTTCACTCGAGTTTTGTTCCGTAGAAGAGGTTATTTCGGAAGGTAGGTCTTCTGCAGGCTTTAATTCTACCTGCTTTGTACTGCTCCCTATTTTTACTTCAAAATTGCCTGCTGGTATAGATTTAGTATCATATTTGTAGGTTAGACTTCCTGTAGAATTTACTTCCACCTTTTGGGTAGCTGTAACCTTTATCTTGACACTAGAAGCATTTGACTTTCCGTCTATCCTAATATTATATGTTCCTTGAGGGACTCCTGTCTGGGAAACAGTAGCAACGCCATCTTTTGCCTCTGAAGTTTTGGTTATCCATAGGAGAATCTTTGCTCTTACATTTAGGTCATCTGCCCCTGTTACCTGCACAGTAAACCTGTTATCGAGCCCGGATGGAATTACTACGTCTTCAAGCTGGTACTCGTAGTTACCATCCACAACCTTTACCTCTTTTTCAAAGGTTACTTGAACTTCTGCGTTTTCTCCTGTAAAACCAGCTCCTTTTATTTCCATCATATTCCCAACAACTGGATTTTTGGGAGTGATTTCCCAATTGCTGGAGGCAGCAGCTCCGGGAGAGACGATCAAGCACAACAAAACGGAAAGTAAAATCAGAAATTTCAAATTTTCCTTCTTTTCCATATTTTGAATGGATGTAAGAATGGACTCTGTTAATCCAATTTTTTCAGAAAGCAATTCTTCTAACCTCTCCTTTTGGATTTTTTTCTTGACTAGCGGGCTTTTGTTCACTGGAATCTTTTTTATAAAATACCAAATTTATAAATGAAATAATTATAATATTTTTTGGCATTAATATAAATAAATGATAAAAGTAGCTTATATATTTTGCTTTTTTGAATTTCTTTCTGCCTGCAGCAAAATATATCTCAAGCTGATCCCAAAACTCAAAATTACTTATCTGAATCTCAAATTTGGAATAATCAGTTGAGTCTATGATCAAGAAAAATAGTTTGATACTCTTATTGACTCAGTACCAAAATCTAGTGATGAAGGTAAAATTCAAAATCACTATATTTTGTAATCGATCACAATCCTTGTGATACAACTTAAGGATTGAAGTCTTTAGATACCAAATATTGATTTTGGCGAAAACTGGATTCTTCTTGCTAAATCAGATTTTCAATCAAAAAATGAAAAAACCACTAGATTTTGGAACAGAGTCCTCTTATTGATTTGAAAATAAAATTGGTCTTGGGATGAGCTCATCCAGTATACAGGTTTTATTATTCAGCCGTGATAAAGGATTGTATCTCTCTACATCCCTTCTTTTAGTTTCTCAGCTTTTTCCGTTTTCATCCCAACTGGATGAAGATTTTCTAGTGTGATTTTTTTGGTTTACTTTTCTTTAATCTTTTTATTCAGTGGAATACCCCGCAGCTTGCTGCGGGGATGGAAAACTTTTCCCGTTAACCTTTGTTAAATAATCGCTTTGTATTTTTAACTACGTTTGTAGTGTAAATGGAATTAAGACATGCAAAATCATTGTGTCTATAAAATAAGATATCACATGGTTTTTTGTGTTAAGTACCGTAAAAAGCTTCTTTTAGGTACTGAGATCGTCAACTTTTTAAAAAGTGTATGTTTTGAAATTAGTGAAAGATACTGTTTTGAGTTTGATGCA